>NZ_NFHA01000035.1:0-30953 GCF_002159225.1 Flavonifractor sp. An91
GGCCAAGTGGTTGTGGAAGGAGAAGCTTTCTCCATTCACGCTTGTACTTCTTTGGCCTCTATATGCCAGAAACCCGGCTTATGCTTCATGCATAAACCGGGTTTCTCGACAGGCTGAAGTCCCCCCGGCACTGCCGGGGGGACTTTTCACATTTTGGGGAAGTTAGCGCAGCACGGCGCCCAGTTCCTTCTCCAAAGCTTCCAGAATAGACTTCACGTCGGCATCGGCCTCCTCGCTGGTGAGGGAGCGGTCGTCGGCCCGGAGGACCAGGTTGAAGGCCACAGACTTCTTGCCTTCGTCCACGCCCTTGCCGCGGTAGATGTCGAAGAGCTTGCACTCCTTCAGCAGGCCCTTGGCTCCCTTGCGGATGCAGGCCTCCAGAGCGCCCACGGTCACCGCCTCGTCGCACACCACAGCGATGTCGCGGGTGAGGTTGGGGAACTTGGGCAGAGGTACATACTCGGGATCGGCGCCCTTGGCGGCCATCAGTGCGTTCAGCTCCAGCTCAGCGCAGTAGAACTGGGCGTCTACGCCGTAGTTCTGAGCTACCAGGGGATGGACCTGGCCCAGCACACCGATGCGCTGGTCGCCGGCATACACGTCGGCCACCCGGCCGGGGTGATAGGAGGGATTGGTCACGCTGGGGACCTCGAAGTGGACGTCCTCGGCCCGCAGGTCCTTGAGAATGGCCTCCACACAGCCCTTGAGGGCGTAGAAATCCATATCGCTGCCATAGGCACCCATAGACAGCACCTTGTTCTCCACGGCCAGACCGTCCTCGCCGCCGGGCAGGTAGATGCGGCCCACCTCATAGAGACGCACGTTCTGGTTGCGGTAGTTGTAGTTCCGGGTCAGGATCTCCAGCATGGAGGGCAGCACGGTGGTACGCATGATGGAGGTATCCTCGCCCAGGGGGTTGAGGATCTTGAAGGACTGGCGGCGGGCATCATCGGCGTCCCAGCGGATCTTGTCATAGCAGGTGGGGGAGATGAAGGAGTAGGTGATGATCTCGTCAAAGCCCATGGCCCGGCACAGGGAGCCCAGCTGGCGCTCCAGCTTCTCCTCCACAGAGAAGCCGCCCAGGGTGGTCTGGCCACGCATGAGGGTGATGGGGATGTTGTTGTAGCCGTGGAACCGGGCCACTTCCTCGGCCAGGTCGGCCATGCCGATCACGTCGCCGCGCCAGGAGGGCACGGTGACCTGATCGCCTTCCACCTGGAAGTCCAGCTTCTTCAGGATGGACACCATCTCGCTCTCGGCGATGTCGGTGCCCAGCAGGCCGTTGATCTTCTCGGGCTCCAGCTTGAGGACACGGGGCTGGGGTACATAGTTGAGGATATCGATGGTGCCGTCCAGCACCTCGCCGGCGCCCAGCAGCTCCACCAGCTCGCAGGCCCGGTTGACAGCAGGCAGGGTGTTCAGGGGGTCCAGACCCTTCTCGAACTTGGCGGAAGCCTCGGTACGCATACCCAGGGCCAGTGCGCCCTTGCGGATGCAGGTGCCGTCGAAGCAGGCGGACTCAAAGACCACGTCCACAGTGTCGTCCACGATCTCGCTGTTCTCGCCGCCCATGATGCCGGCAAGACCCACGGCCCGATGTTCATCGGCAATGACCAGGTGGTTGGCGTTGAGCTTGCGCACCTGGCCGTCCAGAGTGGTGAGCTCTTCGCCCTCTTCCGCACGGCGGACGATGATCTTGCCGCCCTTCACATAGCGGTAGTCAAAGGCGTGCATGGGCTGGCCGTACTCCAGCATGACGTAGTTGGTGATGTCCACGATGTTGTTGATGGGACGCACGCCCATGGAGCGCAGCCGCTCCCGCATCCACTTGGGGGAGGGGGCGATCTTCACGTTGCGCACCATCCGGGCGGTGTACCGGGGGCACAGGTCGCTGGCGGGGGTCTCCACGTCCAGCAGCTCCATCAGGCTGCCGTTTCCGCCGCCCTTGACCACAGGCTCGTGGAGGGTAAGGGGGGCGTCAAAGGTGGCGGCGGCCTCCCGGGCCAGACCGATGACGGAGAGACAGTCGGGGCGGTTGGGGGTGATCTCAAACTCGACCACGTGGTCGTCGGCGCCGATGACCGGCTTAATGTCGTCGCCGGGCTTGCAGTCCTCGTTCAGCACGAAAATGCCGTCGGGGATGCAGTGGGGGAACTCGGCCTGCTGGGCGTGGAGATCCTCCAGGGTGCAAATGGTATTGCTCTTGGTGTTGTAGGCCACCAGGTCCTCCTCGTGGAGGTTGGGGCAGGTGGTGGAGACGGTAGCAGTGCCGTCGCCGGTATCCAGAGTGACGTCATAGGTGGAATAGCCGGTGGTGGTGACGCCGGTCACCTTGGCGCACACCACAGGGCCATAGACTTTGTGGCCGGGCTGGATATCGGCAGGGATGGAGGGCTTGTCCTTGTCCAGGGGGTGATAGTCACCCAGAATGGCGGCGGGGGTGATGACGCCATAGGGGAAGTCGCGGGTATCCAGACCCAGCTCAGCCAGGCCGCAGAACATACCGTTGGACACTGCGCCACGCAGCTTGCCCTTCTGGATCTTCACGCCGCCGGGCAGGGTGGACTTGTGGAGGGCCACCGGCATCAGGTCACCGGGATGGATATTCCAGGCGCCGGTGACGATCTGGATGGGCTCCTCCTGAGCCACGTCCACCTGGCAGATCCACATATGGTCGGAATCGGGGTGGCGCTCCATGGACAGCAGGCGGCCCACCACCACATTGGAGATCTCCTCTCCCAGGTCGTGAGTCAGCTCCACCTTGGAGCCGGACAGGGTCATGGCCTCGGCAAATTCCTTGTCGGAGGCAGTCACAGTGACAAATTCATTCAGCCATTTTCTGCTCAGATTCATTGTTCCTACACTCCTTTCTTAGAATTGCTCCAGGAACCGCACGTCGTTTTCGAAGATGAGCCGCAGGTCGGCGATCTTGAACCGGCGCATGGCGGTACGCTCCAGACCGATGCCGAAGGCCCAGCCGGAGTACACGTTGGGGTCAATGCCGCTCATCTCCAGCACCCGGGGGTGGATCATACCCGCGCCCAGCAGCTCGATCCAGCCCTCGCCTTTACAGGTGGGGCAGCCCACGCCGCCGCACTTGTGGCACTGCACGTCCATCTCGCAGGAGGGCTCGGTGAAGGGGAAATGGTGGGGACGGAACCGGGTCTTGGTACCCTTGCCGTACAGCTGCTCCACCACGGTATTTAGGGTGCCCTTCAGGTCGGCCATGGTGACACCCTTGTCGATGACCATGCCCTCCACCTGATGGAACATGGGGGAGTGGGTGGCGTCCACCTCGTCCTTGCGGTACACCCGGCCGGGTGCGATGATGCGGATGGGCAGCTCCATGGTGTCCATGGCCCGGACCTGCATGGGGGAGGTCTGGGAGCGGAGCATCACACGGCTATCCTCATCAAAGTAGAAGGTATCCGACCAGTCACGGGAGGGGTGGCCCTCCTCGGCGTTGAGGCGGTCAAAGTTCAGCTTGGCCAGCTCCACCTCGGGGCCGTCCAGAACGGTGAAGCCCATGCCGATGAAGATCTCCTTGATCTCATCCAGGGCGATATACATGGGGTGGCGGTGGCCGGCCTTAACAGCCTTGCCGGGGACAGTGATGTCCAGGGCCTCAGCCTTCAGCCGGTCCTCCAGGGCCTTGGCCTCCAGCTCCTTGCCCTTGGCCTCCAGGGCGCTTTCCAGGGCGGAGCGGACCTCGTTGGCCAACTGACCCATGGCGGGGCGCTCCTCAGCGGACAGCTTGCCCATCATTTTCAGAACGGCGGTAAGCTCGCCCTTCTTACCCAGGTACTTCACCCGCAGGGCGTCCAGCTCCTGGGCGTTGCCGGCGCCGTCCAGTGCGGCCAGCGCTTCCCGGCGTATGGTCTCCAGTGTTTCCTTCATATTCGCAGCTCCTTTTGCAGTGATACGATTTGTAAACAAAAAAGCCTTCCATCCCAATCCATTGGGACGAAAGGCAAACCTTCCGCGGTACCACCCGCAATTCCCGCACGCAGCGGGCACTTTGGCCCCGATAACGTGGGGCAAATCCGTCCCTGTCTCCAGGGCCGCTCCAGGACGAACCGAACGGGCCAACCCCACATCCGCTTTCAGCCGGTGACGGACGCTCTCTGCTGGGCGGGGAACCGCTCTTTTTCCCTTCTTCGCAAGTAAGATTATTTATAGCACAGTTTGACAGAAAGTGCAAGATTAAAATTGACGAGGCGGGATGGACAGCATATAATGGGGCTGCCAGAACGAAAGAACCAAGGAACAGGAGTGTGTATGAATATGTGGATCGCCACAGCACAGCAGATGCGGGAAACCGACCGGATCGCCATTCAGGAGCGGGGAATTCCCTCCACCGACCTGATGGAGCGGGCGGCGGCGGCCCTGGCCGAGGAGGTCATGAGCCTGGCGGGGGATTGTGCCGGACGGGTGGTGTGCTTCTGCGGGCCGGGCAACAACGGCGGCGACGGCGTGGCCTGCGCCCGGCAGCTGCTGGAGGCGGGATTTGAAGTGCGATGTGTCCTGGTGGGCAGCCATGAGAAGATGACCCAGGATACCCGAGCCATGGAGGCGAAACTGGCGGCGGCAGGAGGAAAACTGGAACCCTTCCAGCCCGATGATGCTGAGTTTGCCGCCTGGTGCCTGGAGGCCAATGTGATGGTGGACGCCCTCTTCGGCATCGGGCTGAACAGCGATATACGGGGGGATGCCCTTACCGCCGTCCATATGATGAACACCTGCGATATCCCGGTGGTGTCCGCCGATATCCCCAGCGGAGTAGAGACCGACACCGGCCGGGTGCTGGGGGAGGCGGTACACGCCGCCCGCACTGTTACCTTCACCCTGCCCAAAGCGGGCCACTATGTAGGGAAAGGTGGACTGTGTACCGGCAAGCTGACGGTAGCCGATATTGGGATTCCCAAAGATTTGGTGGATGCTCTGGACTGCCCGGTAAGTACCGTGGAGGCGGCCGATGTACGCCTGCCCCGCCGGCCTCTGGACGCCCATAAGGGGGACTTTGGGCGATGCGCCATTCTGGGAGGCTGTGTGGGCTATACCGGCGCTCCGGTGCTGGCTGCCCAGGCGGCAGTGCGCTCCGGCGCGGGGCTGGTGTCGGTGGGAGTGCCTGCCCCCATCTGGGCGGTAGCCGCAGCCAAGCTGGACGAGGCTATGCCCTACCCCCTGCCGGCAGGCAAGGAGGGGCAGCTGTCTCTGGAGGCTGGAGAAGTGATCCATCATAAGCTGGCGGGCTGCGGTGTGTGCCTCATCGGCCCTGGCCTGGGCCGGGGCAATGGTGTGGCGGCTGTGGTGCGTCACCTGCTGCATGAGATCCATATCCCCGTGATCCTGGATGCCGACGGCATAAACGCTCTGGAAGGACATATAGATGTACTGGACGCCCGGCAGGGCCTTCACACGGTGCTTACCCCCCATGACGGGGAGTTTGCCCGCCTGGGAGGCGATCTGTCCGACGGGGACCGGCTGGGAGCGGCCCGGCGCTTTGCCATGGAGCATACCTGCTGTCTGGTGCTCAAGGGCCACCGCACCATCACCGCTTTCCCGGACGGTACCGCCTACATCAACACCACCGGCAACCCCGGTATGGCCAAGGGAGGCAGCGGCGACGTGCTGGCGGGAGTGATCCTCTCCCTGCTGGGACAGGGCCTGCCCGCCCGGCAGGCGGTGCCCATGGCGGTGTGGCTCCACGGCGCGGCCGGTGATCTGTGCGCCCAGGAGATTGGGGAGTACGGCATGACGCCTACCGACGTGGTGGCGGCGCTGCCCCGGGTGATCAAGGAATCTGTGGAATAAGCGTGGAATAAAGGGGGAGACGGAGTGCGCCGCCGGTTTGGTTCGTGCGTACTGACGATAACCCTGTGCCTGGCTCTGGCTGCCTGCGGCGGCGGGGCTACCGGCGCAGAGCAGCTGGCCCTGGACATCCGGGGCGAATATCTGGCTATGGAGGGGTGTACCGCCCAATTAACTGTGACCGCTGACTATGGACAGCGGGTCTATGAATATGGCCTGGATCTGGAGTACCGGCGGGAAGGGGAGAGCGTACTCACTGTCACCAGCCCGGACGCCGTGGCTGGAGTGACCGCCCGGCTGAAGGACGGCAGCGGGTATCTGGAATATGACGGCGTGTGGGTGGAGACCGGCCCCTTGGACGACAGCGGCATGAGTCCCATGGAGGCGGTACCCGTCTTACTGCGCTACGCCACCGAGGGTTTTATCGCAGAGTGTGCCATGGAGGAGACCGGAGAGGGGCAGGTTCTGCGGGTGATCTGCCGGGACCCGGAGGCCAAGGCAGGGGAGGGCCAGGAGTGCTCCCTCTGGTTTGATCCGGACAGCCACGCCCTCCTTCGGGGAGAGTTGTCCCAGGATGGCTTTACCGTGATCCAGTGCGTCTTTTCCGATTTTGCAACGATGGAATAAATACAGCGGGGTGCTGCCTGGCAGCACCCCGCTGTATTAAAATGCGGTGGTATCGTTGTCCTCAGAGTCGGCCTGAGCGGCTTCCTGCTCCAGGTCGTCCAGCTCTGCCAGACGGCGGCGCAGCTCTTCCCGCTGCTGGGCATTCATCTGGCTGACGTGCCGGTCGAACTGCTCCTCCCGGCGGCGCTGGGCCTCCTCCTGACATTTGCGCTGGAGCTCGGCGCCGTGCTTGCGGCCTTCCTCCACCGCGGCGGCGCCCTTTTCCACCAGGAACTTGCCGGCCTTACCCATCTGCTCGGCAGCCAGAGCTACCAGGCCTACGCTGGCCAGGCCTACATCGGCAAATACCTTTCCTACATCTTCCATCATGGAACAAACCTCCTTAGATCCCGTCGGATACAGGCGGCGGGAGCATGGTGCGAAAACTGTTTCTATGCCTATAGTATATCCGGAAGCAGGAAAAATGTCTTGGAAATTGTATGAACATTAGATGAAAAATCCATGAAAGACCGTTCGGTTCGGGGTTGTGACCGGCGGGGCGGCGTAGTATAATAAGGACCAATGAACTGTCCTTTGGCAGCTTTGCTGTGTCAGCCGCCCGGCGGCGGGCATTTTGTATCTCAAGGTAAAGAGGAAATCAGATGAAACAAACGCAGACAAGAACATGGACGGAGATCGACCTGTCCAATCTGGAACATAATTATCGGGCGCTGCGGGCCATGCTGCCCCAAGGCTGCCGGTTTCTGGGCGTGGTGAAGGCGGACGCCTATGGCCACGGCGCGGTACAGGTAGCCCGGCGGCTGGAGACGCTGGGCGCGGAATATCTGGCAGTGGCCTGCCTGGACGAGGCTCTGGAGCTACGGCAGGCTAGGATTACCACCCCTATCCTGATTCTGGGCTATACGCCCACCGAGCGGGCGGAAGCTCTGCTGGACAATGGCATCACCCAGACGGTCTATGATGTGGAGATGGCCCGCGCCCTATCCAACGCGGCAGCTGCTGCGGGCAAGACCCTGAAGATCCATGTGAAGGCGGATACCGGGATGTCCCGGCTGGGCTGGCTGTGCGGCGGGGAGGATCAGAGCGCCGCTGTGGAGGCCATTGCCCAGGTGTGCGCTCTGCCCGGCCTGGAGGCGGAGGGCATCTACACCCACTTTGCCAACGCCGACGGGGATGAGGACTATACCATGCTCCAGTTTACCCGTTTTCTGGATCTGTTGGAGGCGCTGAAGGAGCGGGGGATCACCTTTGCCATCCGTCACTGCGCCGCCAGTGCTGCTGCCCTGAAGTTCCCCTGCACCCACCTGGACATGGTCCGGCCTGGCATCGCCCTGTACGGACACTATCCAGATCCCTCCTGCGAGGGGCTGGACGGCCCCGGCCTGCGGCCGGTGATGACCCTCAAGACTCGGGTGGCCTCTGTGAAAACCGTGCCCGCCGGTACGCCGGTGAGCTACGGCTGCACACATGTGCTGGATCGAGAGACCAAACTGGCCGCTCTTACCATCGGTTATGCCGACGGTCTGCCCCGGCTGTGCTCCGACAAGCTGGAGGTGCTGATTGGCGGCCAGCGGGCTCCCGTTGTGGGCCGGATCTGTATGGATATGTGTATGGCGGACGTCACCGGGCTGGACGTGGCGCCGGGAGATGAGGTGGAGGTGTTCGGCGAGCACCTGCCCATTGAGGATGTAGCCGCTCTGGCGGGCACCATTCAGTATGAGCTGTTGTGCGCCGTGTCCCCCCGGGTTCACCGGGCCTATCTGGACTGAGACACCGGCTGGCCGGCGGGCGCATACAATGGGCCGGGGGAGAAAGGCCCGGCCAGGCGGCGGAGGACCGGCCTGCCCCGCGAAATTTTGCAGGACGGGTATAATTCCCGCCGCCCCGTGGGAGAATCATAGTGACCGCGTTACATAGGCCTCCGGTCGTGTGACGCTGGTGACTATTTTCCGGCGGAGTGTGAGCTTTTGTGGACAACAGCGTAAAACGCGGAGACATTTTTTATGCCGATCTGAGCCCTGTGGTGGGCAGCGAGCAGGGAGGCGTGCGGCCGGTACTCATCGTGCAGAACGACACCGGCAACCGGCACAGCCCCACCGTGATTGCGGCGGCTATCACGTCCCAGACCGGCAAGGCCCGTCTGCCCACCCACATCGAGCTCTCAGCCAACACCTACGGTCTCCCCAAGGAGTCGGTGGTGCTGCTGGAACAGATCCGGACGCTGGACAAAAGGCGGCTGAGAGAGCACATGGGTCGGCTGGACGAAGCGCAGATGCAGCGGGTGGACAACGCCATCGCGGTCAGCTTTGGCCTGCACACAGAAACCATGGTTTAAGGACAAGAGGGGAGCCGTCCCCAAGGGCGGCTCCCCGTCAGACAGGAGGTACATATGAAGCAGAGCAAAGGACTGGTCCGGCTCATCTCCGGCGGTTTGGTCACCCTGGCCCTGGTGGGTGTGGCGGTGGCTGCCGGGCAGCAGGGCAGCAAGAATGACCCCCTGGTTACCCTCAGCTATCTGGAGGATCAGGCGATCCCAGCCATTTTGGATCAGGTGGATGACAAAGTGGCGGACAAGCAGTCTGAGTTGGAGAAAAAGCTGTCCGATGTGGTGGACGGCTATGTGGATGAGGTGGAAAAAGCCCTCAGCGGCAGTTCTGGCTCCACTTCCGCCGGCGGTGTGTTCCAGATCGTTAATCTGAAGGCGGGACAGACTGTGGTGGGCACCGCGGCCTGCGAATTTCTGCTGCGGACCGGCACGGCAGTCTGTGTGTCCGATACGGCCCCCGGCCTCATCGACACCACTGACGGCTCGGCCCTGGCCGGCGGGAAAAACCTGACCACCAACCACCTGTATCTGGCAACCATCGATGGCCGGGGGGTCAAGGCCTCCGCCGATGTGACCATCATGGTCCGGGGTGGCTATACCATTAAATAATAATGTGTAAAGATAAAAAATGTGGACGGCATTGCCGTCCACATTTTTTGTTCAGATCAGGGTGGGAATCAACTGGGCCAGAGCTTGGGCCAGTTTGGCGTGGCTCTCCCGGGTCAGGTGCATATAGTCCACCGTATTACAGGTAAGGTCCAGGGTGTTGGCGTCCAGAAAGGCGCAGCCGGTCAGCCGGGCCACGGCCTCATATTCCGCCGCCAGCCCCCGGGTCTTTTCCACACAGCCGGGTCCCATCTCATCGGCCACCGGGGAGGTATAGACACCCTCCTCAATGGCTTTGGGAGCAATCATAAGAATGTTGGGCTTGCCGTCCGGCCAGCAGTCCAGGGCCTGAGCGGCCCGGACCAGCCGTTCCATACCCCGGCCGATGGTGTAGGCGTTGGTCCCGAAGCGTTCCTTGGAATCATTGGTGCCCAGCATGACCACCAGCAGGTCCACCGGCTTGTGGCTTTTCAGGCAGGAATAGAGGCAGGACAGGGCGGACAGGCCCTCCTCCACCGGGTCGTCAAACACGGTGGTGCGGCCGGACAAACCCTCCTCCACCACCAGATACCTGTCTCCCAGAGTCTGCTGCAGCCGGCAGGTCCAACGCTCCTCCTCATTGAAGCGGAAGCAGGAACCGTCGGCGCAGTCGGCAGGATCGGGACAGTAGCCATGGGTGTTGGAGTCTCCCAGACAGACGATGTGGCGCCGCATTTACTTGATCTCGGGCAGGGAGGCGGCGGCCACGGACTGACCCACACGGCGGGCCTTCTCGTCCGGCATGGTGGGGTTGATCTTGGAGGCGATATCAGGATACTCGTCGGCCAGCACACTCTTGCAGGTGTCCAGCAGCAGGTCGCCGCCCTTGCCGGACATAACGCGGCCCAGCAGCAGCACGTGCTTGAAGCCGTAGAAGTGATAGTACAGAGCCAGAGAGTGGGCCAGATATACGCCGATGGAGCGGTACACCGCGGCGGCGCCGGGGTTGCCCTCCTCCATAGCCTTCTGCACCACCTTCAGCTTCTCGGCGGGGGAGAGGGCGGGGTCCAGCTCAATGCCGCCGGCGGGGGCCAGCTTGATGACACCGTCCTGAGAGAAATACTTCACGCCGCAGCCGATGTCGCCGGACCACTCGTCCTCCATGGCGTCGGGGTTGGCGTCCACGGGGGCGAAGGCCAGCTCGTTGAGCCAGCCGGTGATGTTGCCGTTCTGGTCCACATAGCCCACGGCCTCGCTGGTGCCCATGGCAATGCCCATGATGTTGTTCTCTTCCAGGCTCATGGCACCGGCCAGAGCGGACACGTCGCCGTCGTTAGCTACCACATAGGGCACATCGCCAAAGGTATCCTTAATGGCGCGGATATAGATGTCCTTCACCTTGGCGTCAAAGTCCTCCTTGGGCACCTTCAGGAACAGGGAGGCCACCATGGTGCGGTTCTCGATGTAGATACCGGCGGAGGAGACGCCCACCGCGTCCACCCGGGGCATATGCTGGGCGGCGGATTTGAGGGCGGACACGATGCCCTCGTAGTGGTAGTCAGGGTCGGCAGTGATCTTGGGATACCAGACCACTTCCTCGCTGAACACAGGCTCGCCATCGATGACGGCGGACACCTTGCGGTCGGAGCCGCCGGCGTCAAAGCCGATGCGGCAGCCGCCCAGGTGACGGCCCACGGCCTGAGGATTGCTCTTCTCGGCGGGCACCTGGTCGCAGTACACAACCTCAAAAGGCTTCTCATACACATTGGACATGAAGTCGGCATCGAAGGAGCGCTTGCCGCCCACACAGTAGGTGGCCTTCATGGCCTCAAAGATCTCCTTGTCGCCGCTGATGTACACCTTGAAGCCGCCCATATACCACAGCATCGTCTTGATGAGCCGGTCCACATAGTAGCGGTCGGCCTCAGCCATGTCGGGGGTACCGTGGACGAAGGTCTTGTAGACGGCTACCTCGCCGCCGGCCCGTTCCACGGCCAGATCCAGAGGCTTTTTGGCGTCCTTCAGGAAGGATGCAAAAAATTTGCCCAGGGGGAGGAAACCGGGGTCCAGCTCGGGGACGTGTTTGACAGGGACTTCAATGCCAAGATGTTTCATGAGACATCCTCCTTAACATATATGGGAAACAGAAAGCTCGTTATATGTATAGGCTACCAGTTTTTTTAAATCTGTCAAGCATATTTTCAGGATTCTGAAAATTATTTTCTTCCCAGGTCTTGACGGGGGATGGACCGACGGGTATGATGGAACCAACGGGGGATCATCTCCCAACAATGGAAAGGTGGGAATTGCGATTATGGATATCACTGCACGTCTGCAGGATCATCAGAAATGGATCAAGGAAGAGCTGGAGCGGAGCGTCAACTTCTGGCTGAAAAATGGCATGGACCCGGTAAACGGGGGCGTCTACACCTGCCTGGACCGGGAAGGCAAGATCTTCTCCACCGACAAGAGCGTATGGATGCAGGGCCGCTGCGCCTGGATGTTTGCCTATCTGTGCCACACCTATGGGGTGAAGGACGAGTGGCTGGCTGCCAGCAAGAGCTGCCTGGACTTTATTGAGCGCTGCTGCATCAACCGGGAGGCAGGCAACCGGATGTACTTCACCGTGACCGGTGACGGCAAGCCTCTGCGTCAGCGCCGCTATTGTTTCTCCGAGGGGTTCTACGCCATCGCCAACGCCGAATATTATGGTGTTACCGGGGACAAGGAGTGCCTGGAGCGTGCCCGCGCTGCCTATGAGCTGATCTGGAATCTGAATCAGGGCCTGATCAAGGACCCCACCGGACTGGGCCCCAAGACCATTCCTGAGACCCGTTCCGGCCGCGCTCTGGCCAACCCCATGATCTACCTGAACATCACCTCCGTGCTGCGTCGGGTGGACCCCGAGCAGGCTGAGCTGTATAACCAGCGGGCCGCTCAGTGTGTGGACGAGATCTTCCGCTACCACTATAAGCCCGAGCTGGGCTGCACTCTGGAGAGCGTGGGCCCCAACGGCGAGTTCCGGGGCGATGTGACCGAGGGACGTGTGGTCAATCCCGGCCACGACATCGAGTGCTCCTGGTTCCTGATGGAGGACGCCAACCTGCGGGGCAACAAGGAACAGCACGCCACCGCCATCAAGATCTTTGACCAGGCCATCAATGCTGGCTGGGACAAGGAGTACGGCGGACTGCTCTACTTTATTGACTGCCTGGGCCGTCCCCCCGAGGCCTACGAGCACGACATGAAGCTGTGGTGGCCTCACGACGAGATCCTCATCGCCTCTATGATGATCTATCGTGATACCGGCGACGAGAAGTATCTGGAGTGGTTTGAAAAGACCCTGGATTACTGCAAGAAATACTTCTCTGATCCTGAGTACGGCGATTGGTACGGCTATCTGCGCCGGGACGGCAAGCCCACCGAGCCTCCCTGCAAGGGTTCCACCTTCAAAGGTCCCTTCCACCTGCCTCGGATGCTCATCATGTGCGATCAGATGATCGGCCAGATCCTGGAGCGGAATTGAGAGGGCGGCAATGCCGTTAGTAAATGTCTTTGAACGGATCAACAGCGAGTACTACCAGCTGACCAGCGCGGAGAAAAAGGTGGCCGACTACGCCGTTATCCACCAGCAGCAGACCCAGTTTATGTCCATCTCGGAGCTGGCGGAGGAGGCCGGCGTGGCCGAGGCCACCATCTCCCGTTTCTGCAAACGGCTGGGTTACAAGGGCTACAGCGCTTTTAAGCTGGCCATTGCCAACGCCACTGCCGGCCGGATGGATCACAGTGCCGCAGAGGCGGGAGAGCTGGAGGAAGAGGACAGCGTGGAGGGAATGTGCCGCGCTGTTTATCGCAGCGATTCCGAGGCCCTGGCCCAGACTCTGGAGCTGATCCAGGCGGATGCGGTGCGCAAGGCGGCGGATATGATCGTCTCCGCCGGCCGGGTACTGTGCATGGGCCAGGGAGGATCCATGATCCTTTCCCAGGAGTGTGCCCACCTGTTCAGCACCATTCAGCTGAATTTTACAGCGGTCATGGACTCCCATCTTCAGGCGATTGCCGCCTCTCAGCTCACCCCCGGCGATCTGGTCATCTATTTCTCCTACTCCGGCTCCACCAAAGAGCTGATGAAGAACCTCCAGATTATCCGGGACCGGAAAGCACGGATTATCCTGGTTACCCGGTTCCCCAAGTCTCCCGGCGCCGCCTATGCCGACATTGTGCTTCAATGCGGTTCCCGGGAGGGCCCCCTCCAGGGCGGTTCCGTAGCTGCCCGTATTGCCCAGCTCTATCTGATGGATGTACTCTTCCATGAGGTATGCCGCCGGGATCGGGAGGGCTGCCGTGCCAGACAGGAACTGGTGGCTGAAGTGTTGTCAGACAAACACATTTGACCGTCAACAGTGGAATTTGAAAAAAATTTGCAGACACCGCAAAAGAAGAAAGAAAATGTGCAATTCGCTATTGACAAATCTTGTGTTGAACTGTACAATCTACACAACGGGTTACCACTGAGTAATCACGAAAATTATCAAAAATGAGGAGGATGAATGATGAAGAAGAAACGTATTCTTGCGCTCATGCTGGCTGCCTCCATGTCTCTGGGCCTGGCTGCCTGCGGCGGCGGCGGCACCAGCGAATCCCCCGCCGGCAACACCGACACCCCGTCCGGCAACACTCCCTCCGGCTCCGGCGAAACTGTGGAGCTGACCATCTGGACCTACCCCATCGGCAAGTTTGGTGACTATGACACCATGCAGGCTCTGATCGATGAGTACACCGCCGCCAACCCCGGCGTGTCCATCAAGTTCGAGCTGCTGGACTACACCAACGGTGATACTCAGGTTACCTCCGCTATCACCAGCGGCACTGCTCCTGACATCATCATGGAGGGTCCCGAGCGTCTGGTGACCAACTGGGGCGCCAACAACCTGATGGTGGACCTGTCCGACCTGTGGACCGAAGAGGCCACTGCCGACATCGCCGCCACCAGCGAGGCTGTTGTGAATGCCTGCCAGCTGGACGGCAAGTACTATGAGTATCCTCTGTGCATGACCACCCACTGCATGGCCATCAACTATGAGGTCTTTGAGCAGGCTGGTGCTCTGCAGTACATCGACGAGGAGACCCGCACCTGGACTACTGACAACTTCGTGAAGGCCATGGAGGCCGTCCGCGACTCCGGTCTGGTGGCCGTGCCCGGTATCGTTTACTGCGGCGGCCAGGGCGGCGACCAGGGCACCCGCGCTCTCGTCAACAACCTGTACTCCGGCACCTACACCAATGCCGACCACACTGAGTACACCGCAAACTCTCCTGAGAACGTGAAGGCTCTGGAACTCATCAAGTCCATGGTGGACAATGGCTCTCTGAACGCCAACGCCGGCTTCCAGGCTGCTGATGAGCTGCAGCAGTTTGCCAACGGCACCGCTGCTGTGACCTTCTGCTGGAACGCTTCCAACAAGGCTCAGTACGCTTCTCAGGTTGCTTTCACCCCCTATGCCATGGCTTTCCCCTCTGACGACGGCGTGCCCGAGCTGTGCGGCGGCATCTGGGGCTTCGGTATCTTTGACAACGGCGACGAGGCCAAGATCGAGGCTGCCAAGGACTTCATCCGCTACATCTGCGACGATCCCGAGCAGTCCAAGGAGAGCGTGCAGCTGACCGGTTTCTTCCCCGTCCGTGCTTCTCTGGGCAACGTGTACGAGGGTACCGACACCGAGGCTGATGCCGCTGAGTTCCTGACCCTGATGCCTTACATGGGCGACTACTACAACGTCATCGGCGGCTGGACCGAGCAGCGCACCAACTGGTGGAATATGCTCCAGAAGATCCTGACCGGCGGCGTGGATGCTCAGACTGCTGCTGACGAGTTTGTCAGCGCCAGCAACGCTGCCATCGGCTAAGCGGCGCAAGTATGATCTGACGCACTTTCTGTGCCCGCTCCCTGTGAGGGGGCGGGCACAGTTGCTTTTCCAAAATGATTTGGAGAGGTGTGCAAATAAGTTCGAAAAGAGGGGAGAATCTCATGGCACAAAACGCCGTAGCAACGGTCGCGAAGAAGCCCAAGAAGGAGAAGCGGTCCCAGTTCTCCGGCATGAGCAAGGCCCTGGTCCGGCGGGAGACCATTTCCGCCTACCTGTTCCTGCTGCCCAGCTTGGTCTTCTTTATCGGCTTTGTGGTGATCCCAATGATCATGTGCGTGGTGTTCAGCTTCCAGGAGATGGGCCTGGACAGCTCCGCCACCAAGTTCATTGGTTTTGCCAACTATGTCAAGATGGCACAGGACCCCGTCTTCTGGAAGGGATTCCTGAATACCGTCATCATCGTCGTGGTAGCGGTGCCCGCCGTTACCGCCTTTTCCCTGTGGGTCAGCTCCGCCATCTATCAGATGAAGGCAGTGACCCGCTCCTTCTTCCGCTGCGTGTTCTACCTGCCCGTGGTTACCGGTACTGTGGCAGTTACCGTGGTGTGGAAGTGGATGTTCAACCCCTATAACGGTCTGCTGAACCAGATCTTTGGTACCACCGGTTATGACTGGCTGGGCAATTCCGCTACCGCCATCTGGTGTATCATCCTGATCCTGTTCACCACCTCTATCGGCCAGCCCATCGTGCTGTATGTGGCTGCCCTGGGTAACGTGGACCAGTCTCTGGTGGAGGCTGCTCAGGTGGATGGCGCCACCAAGCTCCAGGTGTTCTGGAAGATCAAGTGGCCCCAGATCATGCCCACCACCCTGTACATCCTGGTCATCACCACCATCAACTCCTTCCAGTGCTTCGCACTGATCCAGCTGCTGACTTCCGGTGGACCCAACCATGCCACCGACACCATTATGTACTACATCTTCCAGATGGCGTACAACAACCAGAACTTCGGCTACGCCAACGCTATGGGTGTGGTCCTGGCCATCATCATCGCGATCTTCTCTGCCATCCAGTTCAAGTTCGCGAAGACTGACAACGGTTAAGGAGGTGAGAAGATGAATAACGCGAAAAGCAAGCTGGCCGGTACTTCCACCGGTTACAAGGCGATCACCATCGTGATCCTGGTCCTCCTGGCAATTTTCTTCATCTTCCCGCTGTACTGGATCGTCACCGGCTCCTTCAAGGACGCCATGACCATCAACGCCCGTACCCCTCAGTGGTTCCCTCTGAGTCCTACTTTGGAGAACTACGCCAAGCTGTTCAAGAATCCCGCTGGCCAGTGGCTGCTTAACACCATTATTATGGCTGTGGGCGCGCTGGTGCTCACCTGCCTCACCGCCGCTCTGGCTGGTTACGCTCTGGCTAAGAAGCGGTTCTATGGCCGGGCCCTCCTCTTCACCATCATCATCTGCGCCATGGCTCTGCCCAAGCAGGTTATCGTCATCCCCCTGCTGCGCGAGATGAACCTCCTCCATCTGGCGGATACCCTGTGGGCCGTTATCCTGCCCACCGTAGGCTGGCCCTTCGGCGTGTTCCTGATGAAACAGTTCTCGGAGACTATACCCAATGAGATCCTGGAGGCCGCCCGGGTGGACGGCGCCGGGGAGCTGCGCACCTTCTTCAGCGTGGTCTTCCCCATGATTAAGCCCGGCATCGGTGCTCTGGCTATCTTTACCTTCGTTAACTCCTGGAACGACTACTTCCTCCAGCTGATCATGCTGACCAGCCGTGTCAACTGGACCATCTCTCTGGGTATTGCCCGCCTGCAGGGCGAGATGTCCAGCGACTTCGGCCTCATCATGGCTGGCGCCACCCTGGCCGCCATCCCTATCGTGGCCGTGTTCATCGCCTTCCAGAAGTACTTCACCCAGGGCATCGCCATGGGCGCGGTCAAGGGCTGATCCCGCTGACCGGACGCTGCTCCGCTGGCACAGTTATTTTACCCTGCGGCGTGCGTATTTAAGGGTTGATTTATCTTAGAAGTTCGTTTATTATCGTTTTGAGAGAAGGAATATTAACATGAGCGATCTGAAAAAATACCAGGGCGTGATTCCGGCCTTTTACGCCTGCTATGATGAGGCCGGCAACATTTCCCCCGACGAGGTCCGCGCCCTGACCCGCTACCTGATCGGCAAGGGTGTCAATGGCCTGTATGTGGGCGGCTCCTCCGGTGAGTGCATCTACCAGAGCGTGGCTGAGCGCAAGGTGGTACTGGAGAACGTGATGGCCGAGGCCAAGGGCAAGGTGGTCGTCATTGCCCACGTTGCCTGCAACAACACCGCCGACAGCATGGAGCTGGCTGCTCATGCTGAGAGCCTGGGTGTGGATGCCATTGCCGCCATTCCCCCCATCTACTTCCACCTGCCCGAGTATGGCATCGCCGGCTACTGGAACGACATCTCTTCTGCCGCTCCCAACACCGACTTCATCATCTACAACATTCCCCAGCTGGCCGGTGTGGCCCTGACCCCCTCTCTGCTGGCTGAGATGCAGAAGAATCCCCGGGTCATCGGCGTGAAGAACTCCTCCATGCCTGTTCAGGACATCCAGATGTGGAAGGATGCCGGGGTCATCGTGTTCAACGGTCCCGACGAGCAGTATGTGTCCGGTCTGGCCATGGGCGCCTGCGCCGGCATCGGCGGCACCTATGCCGTTATGCCCGAGCTCTTCCTGAAGGTGTATGAGCACTTCCAGAAGGGCGAGATGGAGCCTGCCCGCCAGATTCAGAATGATATCTGCCGCATCATCTATAAGATGTGCTCCGCTCACGGCAACCTGTATGCCGTGATGAAGGCCATCCTGGCCAAGAACGGCGTGAACTGCGGTTCCGTCCGCAAGCCCATGCCCGGCCTGATCGACAGCGATGCCGCCGTGGTGGACGAGGCCTATGCCATGATCACCGCTGCCATTGCCAAATACTGCTGATCCCAGATCAAGTTCCGGGGCGGGCGGTGACCCGCCCGCCCCACTTTGATATGAAAGGCTAGGAGTTACATTATTATGCGTATTTATCAATCGGAAGACTATCAGGCCATGAGCCGCCGGGCGGCCAATATCATCTCCGCCCAGGTCATCTACAAGCCCGACTGTGTGCTGGGTCTCGCCACCGGCGGTACCCCCGTGGGCACCTATAAGCAGCTGGTGGACTGGTACAAGAAGGGCGATCTGTCCTTCGCGGAGGTCCGCTCCGTCAACCTGGACGAGTACCTGGGCCTTTCTCCCCACCATGAGCAGAGCTACCGCTATTTTATGCAGGATAACCTGTTCGACCACATTGATATCAAGCCGGAGAACACCCATGTGCTTAACGGCCTGGCCAAGAACCCCGAGGCCGAGTGCGAGGCTTACAACAAGCTGATCCGGGATCTGGGCGGCATTGACCTGCAGCTGCTGGGTATGGGCCATAACGGCCACATTGCCTTCAACGAGCCGGGCGACGACTTCGGCCTGGAGACTCATCTGGTGGACCTGACCGAGAGCACCATCGAGGCCAACAAGCGCTTCTTTGAGAGCCGGGACGAGGTGCCCCGCCACGCTCTGAGCATGGGCATCAAGAACATCATGAATGCCCGCCGCATCCTGATTATCGTCAGCGGCGAGGAGAAGGCCGACATCGTGAAGGAGGCCTTTACCGGCCCCGTCACCAAGGACGTGCCTGCTTCCGTGCTCCAGCTCCATCCCGATGTAACCCTGGTGGGCGATAAGGCTGCCCTCCATAAGCTTGTGGAAGCAGGTGTTCCCGTATGCGGATAACCGGCGGCCAGGTTTTTGACCTGCAGGAGGGATTTGTCAAGCGGGACGTCTGCTTTGACGGTCGGCTTCTTTCCAACTCCAGCAGCGATGGCAAGACCTATGATGCCACCGGCTGCTATGTGATCCCCGGTCTGACCGATGTACATTTTCATGGCTGTAAAGGCCACGACTTCTCTGATGCTGATCCCGAGGGACTGGAGATCATGGCCCAGTATGAGCTGTCCCGGGGCGTGACCCAGATCTGCCCCGCCGGCATGACTCTGCTGGAGGATCAGCTCACCAAGGTCTGCCAGGTGGCGGCCGCCCATAAAGCTGCCGACAAGCCCGGCGCTGCCCTGTGCGGCATTAACCTGGAGGGGCCCTTCCTCTCCATGGCCAAGAAGGGCGCGCAGAACGGCGATTGGCTCCATGCCCCTGATGTGGATATGCTGCGCCGTCTTATTGCTGCCTCTCAGGGCCTGGTAAAACTGGTGTCCCTGGCTCCCGAGGAGCCGGGCGCCATGGAGTTTATCGAGGCTATGGAGAGCGAGGTTACCATCTCCCTGGCTCACACCACTGCAGACTATGACACTGCTATGGAAGCCTTCCGGCTGGGCGCCCGGCAGGTGACCCACCTGTTTAACGCCATGCCGGCCTTTACCCACCGGGCTCCCGGTGTGGTGGGCGCGGCTCTGGACACTCCGCTGTGCAATGTGGAATTGATCTGTGATGGCGTTCACATCCATCCCTCTGTGGTGCGGGCGGTGTTCAAGATGTTCGGCGCCAAGCGTGTCATCCTGATTTCCGATACCATGCGGGCCGCCGGTATGCCTGACGGCGATTATACTCTGGGCGGCCAGGCCGTCAAGGTAAAGGGCAAGTATGCTACCCTGGAGGACGGCACCCTGGCCGGTTCTGTTACCGATCTGATGAATTGTATGAAGACCGCCGTGTCTTTTGGCATCCCTCTGGCGGATGCCGTGCGGGCTGCTGCGGTCAATCCTGCCAAGGCTATCGGCATTTTCAGCCGGGCCGGCAGCCTGGAGCCCGGCAAGCGGGCCAATGTGGTTGTTCTGGATGAGAATCTGGAACTGAAAGATGTATTCTTCCGCGGCGAATTAGTCCGCGGCTGAATAGAGCGCACCCCCAAATACAGGCCTTCCGGTCCTACTCCATTCCTATAGGCCGGAAGAGTCGAAAAAAAGGAGGAAAATCCGCCGGACCGGCGGTGCGGCAGTGTGGAGACCTGTCGTAACGTTCTGGGAGTTTTGCTCTCCCGGGGCGAGAGGGTATTTGCGGAGGCATTGCCCTTACGGTCCATGTATATGGCAACTGTAGTTCTGAAAGGCGTCAAGAAGATCTATGACAACAAGGTGACCGCTGTCCACGACTTCAATCTGGAGATCGCGGATAAGGAGTTCATCGTGCTGGTCGGTCCTTCCGGCTGCGGCAAGTCCACCACTCTGCGGATGGTGGCCGGCCTGGAGGATATCTCCGAGGGCGATCTGCTCATCGGCGGCAAGCGGATGAACGATGTGGAGCCCAAGGACCGCGATATCGCCATGGTGTTCCAGAGCTACGCACTCTATCCCCACATGACCGTGTATGAGAATATGGCCTTTGCCCTGAAGCTGCGCAAGGTGCCCAAGGATGAGATCGACAAGAAGGTGCGTGAGGCTGCTGCCATCCTGGATATCACCCAGTACCTGGATCGTAAGCCCAAGGCTCTGTCCGGCGGCCAGCGTCAGCGTGTGGCCATCGGCCGCGCCATCGTCCGCGATCCTCAGGTGTTCCTGATGGACGAACCTCTGTCCAACCTGGACGCCAAGCTGCGTAACCAGATGCGCGCCGAGATCATCAAGCTGCGCCAGCGCATCAATACCACCTTCATCTACGTGACTCACGATCAGACCGAGGCTATGACCCTGGGCGACCGTATCGTCATCATGAAGGATGGCTTCATTCAGCAGATCGGTACTCCTCAGGAAGTGTTCGATCGTCCCGCCAACCTGTTTGTGGCCGGCTTCATTGGCTCTCCCCAGATGAACTTCTTCGATGCCAAGCTGCAGAAGAAGGACGGCAAGTATCAGATCGCTGTGGCCGACGCTGTGATTGAGCTGGCTGACAAGGCCCAGAAGATCCTCACCGAGAAGGGTGTGGGCGACATGGATGTGGTGGCCGGTATCCGTCCTGAGCACATCTCCTTTGCCCCTGTGGCTGGTCCTCACACCGTGTCCAGCACGGTGGATGTGTCCGAGATGATGGGCAGCGAGGTGTACCTCCATGTGACCGCCGCCGGCAAGGACGTGGTGCTGCGTATTCCCACCACCGAGTTGCCTGAGGAGCATCGTGCCGGTATCCCCTATGGTACCGCCATCAACTTTGCGTTCCGTCCTGAGCTCATTCACCTGTTTGATCCTCAGACCGAGAAGAACCTGCTGTATTGATCTCCAGCAGACAGAACCGGCCCCTGCCGCAGCTGCGGCAGGGGCCGGTTTTTCTTTGTCGACAGCACCAGCGGCCAGGGGAGAGAATAGGATGAAGCAGACGGCAATCCTCTCATGAGTTGCCGGAGAATTTAAGGAGAGACGAGGGAGCGGCCGTGCGGCGATGGGAAAACGAGCAGTATCGATATTATAATCCGGACCCGCTTCGCCTGAGCGGACCGACCTGCTGTATCTGGCAGGGACCTACCGGCCCTACAGGGGCAACAGGCGGTGCTGGTCCCACAGGCCCCACAGGAGCAACGGGCAATGCCGGCCCAACAGGTCCCATGGGTCCGGCGGGGACAGTGGGCAGTACCGGTCCAACAGGCCCTACGGGTCCCACAGGGGCGACTGGCAGTATTGGCCCAGTAGGTCCTACAGGCCCTGCAGGGGCCGATGGCGCTGGTTCCACAGGTCCAACAGGTCCAACAGGGGAAGCGGGTGATACGGGCCCTGTCGGTCCTACAGGCCCCACAGGCCCTGCAGGAACAGGAGCAACGGGTCCCATGGGCCCAACAGGAGCGGTGGGCAGCACCGGCCCCACAGGGCCGACGGGAGCGCAGGGGCCAACTGGCCCTGCGGGGGGAGAAGGTCCCACGGGTCCCACAGGCCCTACTGGATCTGCCGGCACCGCTCCGGATGATGTGTTTGCGTCGTATGTGAATTATCAGTATCCACTTGTTCGAGGGAGTCAGTTGGTGGTGTTTCCGGATGTGACAGATCCAACCGGGCAGATCACCCAGGCCAGTCCCACGGTTATTGCGCTGGAACCTGGCTATTATTTGATTTCTTATAAGGTATCAGCGGTTTTTCGGCAGGCCAACTATATGCAGGTAACGCCATCTTATAACGGTACCACCCATTTGGAGACAGGGATCTATTTTGCTGTCAATACAGCCGGTGGGAGTGCGGCAGGCTCAAGCTTTCTTATTCTGCGGGCGCCAGCAGCCACAACGTTTACGTTGACCTATTCCGGCTCTGGAGATGCGGTGGATGGAGAGATTAATCTAACTATTCTGAAGCTGCGCCGGGCGCTTTGACAGCGAGGGCACCAAGAACGCCGGAAAATAACAAAAAAGGCACGACATACGTCGTGCCTTTTTTGGAGCTAGTGGTGGGAATCGAACCCACGGCCTGCTCATTACGAGCGCTTCCTGAAACACCCTTTTGGGGAGATATGGTAAAGAAATTAACTTGTTGACAAAATGTATTTTTGTTGGCATGATGACATAAATTGCGTCAAAAATCACACTTATTGTACCGTCTTTGACATCGGATGTCAACAAAAAATGAAGGGTGGTCTGTTGACCACCCTTATGCTCACACTACCATCCTGTTGGCATTTTTTCGATTGAGTTCATCATAAAAACCCTCTGTTGCTTTCATAGCCATTTCCTCGTTGACGTGGGTATAAATCTTCATAATAATATCTGGGGTGTTGTCACCCATTATTCTTTGGATGACTGAGATTGGCTGACCAGATAGGATCAAGCGAGTACACATCGTATGTCTGAATTTATAGAGATTGATTCCCATATCCTCAATATGATACTGCTTTCTGTATCTTTGAATCAGAGATTGATAGGATGATTCTGACCTGACATTACCTACCTTATCTGAAAAAATAAATTGACTGTTACGCTTGCCTGCACTCCTGCTCCTACTGACAAATTGCTTCCACTCCTGTAAGGCTTTTACGGCCAGATCAGACAGTCGGAGTGTCCTTACACTATACTCAGACTTAGGGGTGGAGATGATGTCCCTATGCTTTGCCTGTCGTTTCAAAGTAGTAATTTCTTCATACTGCACGGTTGCAGCCTGCTGAATTCGGATTGTCTTTTGGAGTGGGTCGAATGAATCCCATTCCAGAGCCCTCAATTCCCCAGGACGCATTCCAGTACACTCTAAAACTGCAAAAATGGTGTAAAGTTCCAGACTGTATTTTCTGCTGGTTTGAAACAGAACATCTATATCCTCGTCTGAGAAAGTAGGATATTTGTCTTTGGCGACAGGCTTTTTACTGGTAGGACACCTTAATCTTCTCATAATATCTACTGGTATATCGTTGTTATCAAGGGCTGTCTGAAAAATCAGTTTGGTTGTATTGAAACTGTGTCTTACGCCACTTTTAGCGTAAGCGTACCTGATTTTTTCAAAAGCCTTTTTGATATCCTGTTCTGTAATCTCTACCATCTTCTTGCTGCCTATGTATGGCAGCATCATTTTGCTTCCTCGTCTGTAATTTTCAATCGTGCGAGTGGTGGCCTTGCCAACACCAGAATTCAACAGTTCAATAGCGTATTCCTCAAAGGTCAGTTGGGTGTACTGGGAGAGGGCAAGGGATGCCATAGGTTGAGCAGGAACAAAAGGTGTGCTGACTACCTGAACCCCATTCAATTCCTGTAACCTCTTAGCAAGGTAGGCATCAGCCTCTTTCTGAGACTTGAAACTCTTGCTCTCTCTTTTCCTCTTGCCATCAGGGGTCTTCCCAAGGTCTATCTGCACCATAAACCTACCATCCTTTAAGGATGAAACAGAACCCTTGTAAACCATATCTGCACCTGCTTTCTCTGGCTCAACGACTACATCATTTTTGGTCAACAGGCATGATACCTCCTGGGGTTCTGGATATCCACTGGGATGTTGCCCAGAATCAACAGTTGAATTTTGTCCCGCAAGGCTTTCTATGCTTTGCGTGGTAATGTAGGTATCGCCAGCTGCGGCGATACCTACCAGAACACCCGTATTAATCATTGACAGGACTGCTTTCTTGGGAACTCCCAACTTCTTTGCTGCTGAAGGTACACTTATCAATAAACTATTATTCATATATCAAATCTCCTTAACCAATTTTATAGAAACCACTTGTTTCTGCATTGATTAAGGAAAACTGTCATCGTTTTAGTGTGTTTTTCGTTTTTTGTGTTCTTTTTGAAGTGTATATGTCAAAATAAAATATATTTATGTCCTTCAAAAAAGAAAACAGTTGAGCAATCACGCTCAACTGTCCTTTTTTATGCGGGTAATACGATATGCTTCTGTAAGGCTTGCTCTACGATTTTAGGCTCCACACTTAAATAGTGCTGTGTAACTGCCACACTACTATGCTGGAGCAGCTGGCGTACCAGTTCTACATTGTAATCATTTTCTATATAGATGCTGACTGCAAAGAACTTTCGGAATGAATGTGTGCTGACACCAGTGATCCCCAGATACCTACACACCTTTTGAAGATGGAGCTGGACTGCTCTGACTGTAAGTGGGAATAACTTTTGAGTAGGTTTTAGCCCATTTTTCAAAGCGTAGTCCTGTAAGTAGATATAAACCTCTGCTGGTACAGTGAATGTTCTGGACTTTCCCGTTTTCTGCTCCACGATGTCAAGGTGATACCTGCCACCCTCAAAAAGGATATCTGCTAACCTCAAATGTACTATGTCGCCAATCCGTAACCCCAAATTTGCTTGCAGCGTGAGTGCTGTTGCCACTCGTTCATTAGGTCTGACCCTATCCCCACCAGGGAGGACAAAGCCTGTCCTTATGGTACTTATGATTTTTTCAAATTCTTCCTTATCGACTGCCCGTGTTTTCTTATTTGCCATTTCCTCAACCCCTTATCTAAAAATATTCGTTTAACTCCTGACACGCTTTTCGTTCTTTTCTCCCTTTGAGATTTCACCATACACCAGAGTGTCATTTTTCCTTATCTATCTATTTAACGAAGTGGGATTTTAACCCTCTGGTCTACCCACTTTTTGTTCTTTCAGCACCCTATACAGGGTAGTCTTGCTGACCCCTGTAAGAGCGGTGATCTGGCTGATGGTACAGGCGTCACTTTTATAAAGTTCAATGGCCTGCTCAATATCCTTGCTCTTGGTAGGTGGCCTACCCACCCTGCCTTCAGCACAAGCCTTTCTATAACCTGCCTGCTGTTTCTTTTTCTGGAAAAGCACATACAAGCGGGTAAATTCCGTAATGCTCCCCAAGTAGTCCTCACCAGACAAAAAAGGTTCTTCAATGCTACATAGTGAAATCTGCTTGTCAGTCAGTTTTTGAAATACATTTATCAAATTCATCAAATCATCTGCCAAATCTGCGACACTCCTGATAATTAACTTATCGCCTACATCCATACTCTCCAAAAGTTTGCAGAATTCACCCCTGTTATTATCCTGGTCAAAGACAAGCTGTTCATCTGTAAGCCCCATCTTCTGGATCAGTTGAAAAACTGGTTGATTGCTGTGCTTTTCTACACCATTCCCATTTTCCATCACATAGGCCCAAACCATAGGTACACCCCCTTCCTGTTATTAAGAGGGAATAGGGGAACTTCCCGTATTCCCTACACAATGAAAACTGTATCAAAATTCCTTGACATTTTGGATTTATGACCTTTATCTATGAGATTTTGGCCTTATTTCAAAAATATTTGCTGATTTTTTGCATCTAATAATTTCAGCACCATAAAATATAGGTAAATAACACTTTAGATGCTCAAAAAATAAATATTTTTGACCTAATCCTCTTGAGAATACGGGAATAATTCAAATTCCCGTATTCACCCATTTTGGTCATAATTCTATTTTGTACCAAAATTTCAAAGGACTTTGACACTTTCACATAAACTATCGGGGAAAAGGGGAAGGACTACAATCCAAAGGATAACAGAACCATCCCCAATCCCATAAGAATTTTGATACCACCCATTAAGTGCCTGAGCGTAGATATTTGATTCCTACCTTGAAACACTCAGTCATGAAATTCTCAAATTCCAAATACTCAATCTTATCTTTACATATCTGACTGGGTGAGTAAATCAGCAGCGTATCAAACCTTTCTTTTGCGTCAATTACCTTGACTTCACGCAAAATATCCCTTGCTCCACCAAAGGTGATGACACAATCCACTACTTCAATCCCTGATCTCCAAGCCTGCATAGCGAGTTGACAGGCTTGATATACTGCTGTTCTGATACCAGTCTTATCACTCTTGACTTTCAAAGCGATTACCGCTTTTTCCATAAACACCACCTCTTTTTCTTAGTCCATCTTCCTGAACCACTACTCAATATAAAAATTACTGTCCCACATTTCCTATAACTGTGTCTTTCTTTTCCATTTATGTCCTTCTTTTTTCTCTGAAAAAAGAACAAATAGTGGGTAGTGCTGATAAAGATGAACCCCACGCCGGTACCGGCGTGGGGTTAGTGTTGAATATACATTTTCAAATCCTCAACTATCTGCTTGCTCCTTTTCTGAGCGTTCAAACTTCAAAGCCACTTTCTCATGGTACTTTTTGGCAAAGTCACTATCGTCAAATTCTGCTTTATGGTAACACAAATCACCAATGTCATTCAGGGTTACATTTCTATATCTGATATACCCCTGTACCTTTTTTATCTCCTGAAATGCGGGCTTTCGGTTAATTTCCTGAGTGAACTTTCGTTGGGTCCAGGAATACTCCCCATTAAACTTACACCAATGCTGATAGGACTGATACAGCTGCTTGCTGGTATAACTGATAGAATTTTTTCCAGCGTCAGTAATTTGTATCACACACTCTTTCAGCCATTGGTCAAGAGAACTCATATCCTCAGCGTAGTCTTTTATAATATCACTCATTTCCTCAGGCATACCCAATCCTTCAGCCTTATAAAGTTTATAACCCTCTATGGCCCAGTTGAGAATGCCGGGCAATTCTTGTTCCAATTTTTCACCAAAATTCAAATCAATCTTTTCTGGTGGTATTGTGACCTCGAAAGGGATCACCTTCAGGCGTCTCCAAAGAGCTTCATCTGTACCCCTGACTTGGGGTTTGTAGTTGGTATCTAAGAAGATTTTGAATGTGGACTTAAACTCAACTGGTTCATGGTGGAGTGTGCGACATATCACAATGCCACCACCAGTCAGATTTTTAATAAGACCCTCTGCTAACTTATCATCCTTTTCACTCTCACTTATGCAGACAAAACGCCTGTCCCTCAGCCTTACAAGGTCTGGTCTTGGTGATCCTGCACTCTGCGATCTCACATCCATAATGGTCTGCTTTTCTGCTGCAACAGCATACTCACCCATCAGGGTATGAATTGTCTTGATAATGGTGGTCTTTCCGTTGTTACCATTCTCACCGTAGAGGACAAACATACATTTTTCCATATACCCACTTGATAAAGTGTAACCAATCGCTTTTTGCAGGAACCTTCTGACTGGCTCAGACGGGAGAACCATGTTCAAAAAGTCAACCCATAAAGGACACTCAGTCCCTTCCTCATAAGCGACACCAGCCATTTTTGTCTGGTAAAACTCTCTGCTGTGTGGATGGAAACTCAAAGAATCAAAGTCATAAACCCCATTTTGTAAGTTGAGAACATTTGAATTAGCAGTAATTTTCTGACCCACCTTTTGTTCTTTTTGAGCCTTGATAAAATGGGATTTGGAGAACTCAATCATTTCCATACATTGTCTTTTACCCTTGCTTGAAGATGCATACTCAAAAAGGGTAAGAGCCTGTTTTTCAAGAACTTTCTGATTTTCAGTCTGGACCACGCTTTCTCTGAAAAGGTTGTACGCCTCATATTTTAACTGGTGGAACACTCTTTCTGCGTACCAAAGCAAGTTTTTATCGTAACACCTATCCCAAACCTTACCATTCCAAGCCAGCCATTCGTCACCATCAGACAAGTATATCAAATCATTCTGATTAACCAGCCAGAAACGGATACCATTAGCAGCACTATCCAGATCACCGTGTACGGTGACAGGAACATCCCTGCTTTCTGAGCCATAGTTAATGATGTACTTGCAAAGATGCTCATTCAGCTCAGGATTATTACTTAACACCAGTTTTCTGCTTTTTGCTTTTGCAATCAGTTCTTTCCCCTGGTTCTGCTGCAGCACTTCATCCACATCCAAATTCTGTTCAACAGGGGTGTAACTCAGCCTGTCCCAGTCATATACACGACTGCACCTGATACTGGCTTCCCCTATGGTGTGCTGCACATACCCACTTGCTTTCTTAGCCTTTCGCTTTTCACTCCACATACCAGACTGCAAAAAGATTTTCTCAGCCTGTTCCGGATTGTTGCCATTCAGGAACAGGAGCAGACTTGCAAAAGCGAAGTCGGCTTCTGACTGGGAGGGGTATGCTTGATACTCATATCCCGCATCATCTTTTTTCTGAATTTCCACCCAGCGTCCTTCCCAGAATAACAACCCCTTCTTGAACTTTTTGAGTTTCCCTATCACTTCTTCATCTGTCTTGGTGTAGACACCTTTTCCCACCAAACCAGAGTAGGTTCCCTTTTTGAGAAGGTACTTTTCACATAAGGCGTTTAACTGCTCCTGACAGACTGCAAGGTAAGTATCGTGTGCTTCATCCACCACATTACCTGTCACTATCATAAAGCGGGAACAATCGTAAACCTCAATGATACCCCACTTATCACAATGTTTATAACCCTCTGGCTTTCTGCCTTTTACATAGATATGTACTCCCAAACCACTTATTGAGGTCTCAGCGTAAGTATGGAACATACCCAATATTTCTTCTTTCAGTTCCTCGTACTTTTCCCGAAGTGCTGGATCGTGACAATCGAGGTCAACACAGGTGATTTCTTCACCAGACAGGCTTACACCAACAGAATCAATTTTATCTGACTGAAATGCAGTTGTTATTGTGTCAAAATCTACCACTCTATCTTTATCGTCTGGCCCCACACCTTTCATATCCAGAACGGACAAGGGCTTTTTCCCTGTTTCTTTTAGCTTATAACCAGCCCATCCCTTAATTCTTCTCAGAAATAACGGTATTTTTTCTATATTTGTTTCAATCATACGAACATCCTCTCTAACTCTGTATTTTACGGAGGGGGAACTTGACAATAGGGAAGGTCCCCCAAACAAAACCCATACACCATCGGCATTTTTCTGGTGTCTCAAGGGGAACTTGACAATAAGAAATACCCCCAAAGAAAACCTATATACAATAAGGGTTAAACACCATTTAGGGGCAGAAGGGGCAATCGTTTTTTATAATTTTTTTAAGCCCAGACCAAACTCCGAAATCTTAAATTCAAAAAAACCTGAAATCAACTGCCCCTTCTGCCCCCAAATCCACTTTTTCATAAGTGGCATAAGGCTTTTAGCAGGGGGAATTACCTTTTGTCAATCACCCCCTGATTACCCCCTTTTGCCCCCATCAGAAACCCTTGATATCATCAGCAAAAAATTGAGGGTAAATTTCTCTTGGTCCTGGCATCACCCAGTCATAATATGTTAGTGTTACGATACCCATTTTACCCACATAGTCCTTTACCCGATCTACGGGAGATCCATCACCAAAACAACACGCTAACGCCTGCTCACATTCCTTGTGTCGTGGTACATACCCTACGATAACTTTACCCACATTGGCTTGATTGACGCTGAGAGATTTTAAGATTTTCAAACCAAATTCATAAGCCTGGGTGTTGTGGCACTTAGCACTCAGAACTTCCACCAGATACTCACCATGTGGTAAATTATTGACTTTTTTACAATTATAACGTGTACTATAATCAGGTCTATCAACTGGGGCATCATCTATTACTATCCCCTTGGACTGTCCCAACCGCTTAAAATAAGCAGTGGTAGACTGCAAATTCTCTTGTAACACACTTGCTGACTGATTTAACTGAGCCAACAGCTCAGGTCTTACTGTCCTCATATTGTTACCTCCATTCCTTTGGAGTAATGACACCGGCAGCGCCGGTGTCATTACCGTACATCAAATAACCGCTTTCTCAGCCAGTGCTATATGCTCTGGCTGAGCCAAATACTCATTTACGACTTCTTCCAACTCAGCATAATCATCCAAAGTGGCATCTTCTATAAAAACATTATCAAAGCACACCATACTCATACCACGCTGCTTACCTACGAAAAAGCATAACTCCACTTCATACCCGCATGGGTTAGGCAGTGCTTCACAAGCCACAGCTAAAATATAGACACCTAAAAGTGGGAAATCTTTTATAAAAGTCAAACTTTCCTTATTAAACATAGACATTTTCCTCCTATTACACTTATTTACCCTTACGGGTATGAGAAGTAGGGGAATCGAACCACCTAAACTAAAACCATTCTGCGCTACCATTTTCAATTAAATATATCTTTTTATGTCCGTTTGTTTTCTTTTATGTCCAAAAACTTTTCTATTTTGATAATATCAATCTGATACTATCACCCCTAAGAGTGTTCAACACCTGCGCCGGTACCGGCGCAGGTGTTGATAAACAATTATGAAACTGTGTCATCCACAGCCTTATCCATAAGGGTGCGGATGACACGAGAAGTGGTCTTAACCCCATTGTTAGGGTCGGGCGAAATTAACCACTCCGGGTCAGGAGAAAATCGCCAATTTTGGTCAAACGAAAATCACCAATCTGGGGTAGCCAGCCCCCAGGTAGTATTGTTTACCCGGCCT
>NZ_NFHA01000036.1:0-28933 GCF_002159225.1 Flavonifractor sp. An91
ACTTAAATAGCCAGCAGAGGCCTGACAAGACCTTAGCTTTGCTATACCTTTTTTGAGCTATCCTTTTTCACCACCACCATTCATTTTGGGGCTTGACTTTTAATAGTTAATCTTTCTTCTTTTCCTGTATGCAGTTATCTGCTATAATCCATTCAGAACATCTCAGAAAATTCCGGAGGCCCAGGATATATGGAACGCAATTTTGAATTGTGCAACGGCGATTATCTAACATGTACGGAACAAGCTGCTATCTTTCGGTTTTCTGGCCCCCGCATGGTGCTGTCTACTGGGGCCAGCGGCGGTGGTATGCGGGCCGATCTGACCGCCGCCTTCAACTACTGTGACTGCGGCACAGCGGGGGTCTGCCAGCCTATGGAGGGAAATAACCTGCAAGCGCACCAGTGCGCAGTGGCAAAACGTCTTGGCCTGGACCCGGACCATTCCACCGGTCTTGACACTGCGGCAAATCTGGACAATATGGTGGTAATCACAAAGCATTGGAAGGATCTGCAAATCACAGCAGCAGTATCCGGCGGTGCTGATGTCAACGCCCTCTGCGCCGGAGATCCGGCATTCTTGGCAGAGGCGGATGGTGTGCCCTGTCCGGTGCCGCCAGGCACCATCAATATCTTTCTGGTCACTGACCGTCCTCTCTCCCCGGGAGCCATGGCAGAACTGATCATGACAGCTACAGAAGCCAAGACCGCCGTGCTTCGGGATCTGATGCAGGGCAGCAGCGTTTCCCAGGAACTAGCCACAGGGACAGGCACCGACGGCATGGTCATTATCTGTGGAACCGGCGAGGAAGGGATGCTGTTGAACGCAGGCAAACATTTCAAATTTGGAGAGCTGGCGGCCCTGGCCGTGCGGGAAGCCGTCACCGAGGCGCTGTTCCGGCAGACCGGCTTCTGTGCCCGGGATCAACATAGCGTACTCAAAAGATTGCATCGATTTGGGATCAACGCGGACACGCTGTCCGCGCCCTGCCTGACCTGGTGGCCGGAGCAGGCTGCCGCCATTGCCCGGACCATCAAAAAGCTGGATCAGGACGCATTCCTTGTGGGAGCCGTGACCCTCTATGTGCATTTGGAGGATCAGCGCCGCGCCGGGATGCTGACCGAACTGGAGGCCGGAGATTGGGGAGAGCATCTGCTGCGTCAGGTTCAACAGCACTATCGCTGTGCCTTGCCTCTGCTTCAGGAAGCTGCACTCATGGATAAGCTGGAGCATTTCCTCTGTCAGCTACTCATATCCAACTTACTGGAGCAAGAGCGGCTGTATCCCAATCAGGCGCCCATTTGATCCAAAAATAAAAAGCGGCAGCAAATGCTACCGCTTTTCCAGACAGAACGGGTGTTGTTTCACAAAGAAATAACACCCGTTATTTTGTAGGTCTTCTGACTCGCATATCCCGATGCGGAAAACCGCATCTGCGCATCTGTTTAGCCTTCCCGGCCAAGCCATTACAGCCTGCCAGTGACCTGCTTTCGCAGAAAAAACAGACACTCTATGCTCACAGCTACAGAATCCGAGACTACATCCGGTTCCCGGAAACGTGTTTGGGAGTTTCACCCAATTCCCTTGTTCAGCGGAACATCCCGGCGTGTCTTCCAAAAAAGAACGCGCCGGTGCCACAAAAGTCGGAGCAATGTATTCACTTCAGCCACTATTATAGAGAAGATTTTCCATATGTCAAGAAAGGTTTATGACAAGGCAAATATAATCTTGTTATTGTTCTATTTTCGGTCTTGAAGTAGAATTCCTAAAAAGAAAAATATCTTTATTACCGATATATTCTATTTAACAAGGTTCTCAATATGGATTTTCCCCTTTCTTCCCCATATCCGGGCGTGCTCTACCAACGCCCTCGCGTTGCTTGCCGGGTGCCAAGCATAGGCAATCAAGTGGGTACTGTGTTCCACCATATAACGGTTGGCCCGAACGATAGCTACCCGTTTTGGCACAGTCTCCATACCTGGCGGATAAAAGGTGCCGTCAAAGCCTTTCGGTGTAGGGGTCGGCCGGTCAAAAGGATGATAAGGCAGCAACAAAGTCAGCGTCACCTCCGGGTGGCGCTTTTTTGCGTCTATGACGGCCCTGGCTGCCAGCTTATCAAAGTTGCCATAACGGCCCACCATAAAACTTGTGACACCGTATTCGGTGATATGGCGTTCTACCGCCGCTGTCAAAGCAGGGATCAGTTCATCGCCTGTCTCCCTGTGGCCGATGAAAAAGCAGGTTGCTCCTGTCATAGTTTGTTCCTTTCTGTGTAGGCAATATTGCCTATAACGATGTATCTCAATTATAGGCAATAATAGAGATATAGCAAGCGGAAGGAGGGCTGTTGAGTGATTTCGTATGCACCACTATGGGAAACAATGGCGCGTCGTGGGGCAACAACATATACCTTGCAGGTCAAGGGAGGTATCAGCAGTGCCTCCATTCGCCGGATGAAGGCCGGAGATTCTGTGTCTACAAATACGTTGGAGGCATTGTGCAAATTATTGAACTGCTCTTTAGCGGATATTGTAGAGTATCTTCCAGATACAGATGAACAAAGTTGAGCAAACCGATGGATGGAAAAATCTTATCCATCGGTTTTTGTTTATTTCACGATTTTTGCCGCTGTTTCTCCTGCTGCCGTTATCTTACTACAATCCTTCTATTGCTCGATTATATCATTGTATTGCTATAAATAACAATTATCTTCCATAAATATTTTCTCGTTTTGATGATACCCTTTTAATAAAAAGGGGTGCGTTATGGAGACAGCATATCGGGAACAATTCATAAAATTCGGCTTGAAAGTGCAATACTACCGAAAGCTGCATGGCATGACCCAGGAAGCCTTTGCTGACGCAATCGGTAAATCATGGTCATTTGTGGCAAAAGTCGAGAGTCCGACAAGACCGTTCGGCGTCTCTATGGAAACCATGTTTAAGATCGCGGAAGTGCTGGAGATCCCAGTTTCCAAACTGTTTGAAGATTAAAAAATCTCACGGTGAGACCTCATTCCAAAAGGAATTGCGTCTCACCGTGAGATTTATTTTATTCCCCGTAATACAGGGGGCGTCCGATAGAGGTAAAGCCCTCCAGGCCGGTGATGACCACATTGTTGGCTCCGCTGGCGCAGTGGACGATCAACAGATTGCCGTTTTCGTCCCTGCCGCCCACAATACCAACATGAGTATCTTCCGGATAGAATACCAGATCGCCGGGCTGGGCCTCATCCCAGGAGATAGAGGTACAGTAGGTGTGCTGCATACGAGCACCTCCGCCATGGCCGATAACATATTCGCCGTTGCTGACATTATAGAAAGTCCAGTCCACAAAGCCGGAACAGTCCAGCCCATAGGGCCGATAGGTGCCGGTTGTGGAGCTGCCGTCCGCCCACACCTTGGAGAGTTGTCCCCAGCGGGAGTCCCAGCCGAGAACCAGGCTCTTGATAGCGATAGGTAATCCACCGCTTTTATCCCGGTGTTACCAGGACAGTCAGGGTGGATTTTCCCCCGCTTCACACCGTGCTTGCGACTTTCGCCGCACACGGCGCACCATCAATGCAGATTATTTGTTGCGTGTATGCGAATTAACCAATTTATCCCTAAAACCTTTGATTTTCTTTTGCGCTTTGGTATCGAACTCGCTGATATCCTGATTAGGATTATTCACAGCATCAAGGCATTTTCTGTGCATAGAAACCAGATTGTTGACACGGTTTACTTTGTTCAGCGGGAGATTGGGGTCAACTCTATGAGTACATGGCGTAACTGATATCAGCCATCCGCCGCATATTCGACATTTCAGCCTGTCTCGGTTGAGCGCATAGGCTCTGTTCATAACGAATTCGAAGTTGTTGAGTCGTCCCCATTTGCTGTAACAGACAGCGCGGGCTGTACTCTCTGAGTACATTTCATCAAGTCGCGCATTCATGCGATTCTTTTTCGTGCGTTTAAAATAGTGCTGCCTGCCCTCTTCTGAGTATGGCGTTTCCGCCTGAGCTTTCACAATAGTCATTTCCCACTGGCAAAAGGAGAGCGCGGTAAAACCGATGTATATATCGCGGTATTTTATCGAGGGAATTTTCTGCTGATGCTTTTGATGGATATGGGGGAGATTTTGCGTTTGGTTTGCTGGTATCCATCTGCCGCTGTATTGCTTCAGACGATCTTTGGCAATCATCTGCAATCGGTGAGAGTGCCGCCGCAAGGCAACACTCACCCATGTACAGCATTGGTAATACTGGATAATCCCCCGGACTTGGCTGTTGATGCGATTGATTTCCCCGATAAACTGTTCCTTACTGAAATTTCTTGGAATTTTCTTTATGCTTTCCGCAATACTATCGACTTTCCGCTGTAACCGTTCTCTATCTGGTATCGTTTTTGTGATATAGCCTGTTCTGCTGTTTCCCGGTATCATTTTGAGTTCGTAACCAAGAAAGTGGATGTGTTTCCTTCGGACATCTGTTATCAGCGTTTTTTCCGTGGATAATGTCAGCTTGAGTTTACTTCGCAGAAACGTTTGTAATCTGGCTTTCCATTGTTCAGCATGGGCACGGGTGTCTGTGATGATGACAAAATCATCTGCGTACCGTATGAGCCATCCCGGAGCGAGCGACGTTTGATAAAGAGATTTCCGCTTGGTTCCCTCGGTCCGGTAGGTGCGCCGGGTATTCTTTCTCTCCCACTGTTTGGCCACCCACTCATCCATAATGTCCAAATAGGCATTGGCCAGCAGTGGGCTGATAATTCCTCCCTGTGGGGTTCCGTACTCATTCACGGCACATTCATCCATAATCCCAGCCCTCAGCATTGCTTTGACGATTTGCAGTACACGCCTGTCCTTGATGCCGATGTGATACAGACGCCTTAGAAGGATGCTGTGGTCAATGTTGTCAAAGCATTTGCTGATATCCCCTTCAACAATCCAGTATTTGGCCGACACGTGCGATACCTGATTGATACGTGCCAATGCCATCTCGGCATCCCGCATGGGCCGAAACCCATAAGAATGCGCAAAGAATTGTGCTTCCAGAATTGGTTCCAGCACGAGCTTCATGCACTCCTGCACAATGCGGTCTCGAATGATGGGGATTCCCAGTGGACGTTTTTCGGCCTTTCCCGGTTTGTCGATGTATTTCCGGCGTATTTCCTGTGCCTCAAAATGCTTGAGTGCGCCTTGGATATCCTTTATCACCCACTGATAAGGTTTTTCCAGATAATCCTTTCGCATGGTTTTTAAATCAACGCCGGGGGTCTCACTGCCGTGATTGCTCTTTATGTTGTGAATTGCTGTGATAATGGTTGCTTCTGCTGACATGATTTCCAAAAGGCCCTTGAACGCTGGCCGACCGCCTGCGTCATAGACCTCTTTGCTGTGCTGATACAGCTTGTCTTGGATTCCGCGTAACTGTGTTTCGGTTTTTGGGCTGTCGAATTGTTGTGCCATACGCACCGCCTCCCCTCGGACTTGGTGTTTCTGGTTTTAGTCAGGTATGCCTACGGCTTCCTCGACTTCCTGTTCACATACAATCTGCACTGACTATGCCCCTTCGCTCCACCCCCATTACAGGGGCTTCATCACTACTACGGGCTCCTGCCCCGTGGATGAGCAGGTCATTTCCTACCTGCGCGGGTGGGAGTGTCATCCCTTTTACATTTTCATGTACCCGTCCACGGTTCCTTTGTTCCCTATGCTTTAGCTTTGCATATCGGTTTTAGTCCGTCCCTCTGGCCCGACTGCCATCTTTGGCTGGTGTGATCTTCTGCCAAAGAGATTCGACCTTAATGGTTTTCTGCTGTTCTTCGCGGGTGGAAGCGTCGAACAGCGGCAGTACCCCGCTCCGGGGCTGATGGCTGTATTATCATCCTCTTCTTTACGAGCCTTACTCTCAGGACTTTTGTCGGCTGCAACAAGACATACTGGACATGACCGATTTGTACGCTGATCTGCGGCGATTACAAAATCGTCATCGAGCCGATTACGTATCTGGTCTATAACGGCGCCAACTACGCTATGACTGCCACCGAGGCCGCTTTGTACGACCAGGTGGTCAGCGGCAACTTGCGCTATTGGATGGGATCGCTGACCCATCAGAATCTCCCGCTCGCTATCTTTCTGGAGGAAGCCGACCTCGGGTATCCCGCATGGTCAGGCAGCACTACCAGCAAGGTCAGCAATGAACAGATCATTTCCTCGCTGGGGATCGGCATCGTCCGCTTCAACGATGAGGTGGAGGAACCGGAGGTGAATGCGTTTGACTACGAATACCGGGTGGACACCGATGTTATCACCTCGGTGGAGGTGTCCGGCGGGCAGTCAGACCCGGACAACCCGGTCACCGTGCAGTTTGTGATCGAAGGCAGCACCTATAACAAGAGTGATGTGCGCATTCAGAAATATGATGCCGAGCAGGAAGTGGTGTGCCCTGAAAGGGGTTAACCATGCCACACCAAGTCCTGATTTTGTTGGCTGCCGGCGGGCTGATGTTTTTGGTCATCGGCTGTCTGGCGGGCCTGTCCCACTACTACACCCTGAGCGGGATCAAATCCAAAACGGTCGGCGACGGCCAGCACGGCACCGCGAGATGGGCCACAACCAAAGAGATCCGGCAGACCTATGCCCATGTCCCTTTTGAGGTCGAGAAATGGCGCAGCGGCCAGAACCTGCCCACGGAGCAGGGACTGGTGCTGGGGTGCAAGGGCAAGAAGGGCAAGCTTACCGCTCTGGTGGACAGCGACGATATCCACTGCCTCATGATCGGCGCTTCCGGTATCGGCAAGACCGCCTATTTTCTCTATCCGAATTTGGAGTACGCCTGCGCCTGCGGCATGAGCTGGCTGGCGCTGGACAGCAAGGGCGACCTGGCCCGAAACTACGGGACCATCGCCAAAGAACGCTATGGGTACCATGTATCAGTTATCGACCTGCGAAATCCCACCCGCTCGGATGGCAACAATCTGCTGACGCTGGTCAACCGGTATATGGACATTGCCCGGAATGACCCGAACAATCTTGCGGCCCGCGCCAAGGCCGAGAAATACGCCAAAATCCTGTCCAAGACCATTGTCAACCCGGACGGCGATGACAGCAACCGCGGCCAGAACGCTTTCTTCTACGATGCGGCGGAAGGTCTGCTCACCTCGGTCATCCTGATGCTGGCCGAGTTCCTGCCGCCCGATAAAGACCACCCCCAGGAGCGCCGGCATATCGTCTCCGTGTTCAAGCTGGTACAGGATCTGCTGGAACCCAGCCGGGTCAAGGGCAAGAGCCACTTCCAGCTCCTGATGGCAAAACTTCCCCCGGATCATAAGGCGCGGTGGTTTGCCGGCGCCGCCCTCAACAGCGCCGAGCAGGCCATGGCCTCTGTCATGTCCACTGTGCTGTCCCGCTTGAATGCGTTCCTGGACAGCGAGCTGGAACAGATCCTTTGCTTTGACAGCGCCATTGACGCTGAGAAGTTTGCTTCTGAGAAGTCTGTCATCTTCCTGATCCTGCCGGAAGAAGACACGACCAAGAACTTTATGGCCGGTCTCATGATCCAGAACCTGAGCCGGGAGCTGTTCGCTGTGGCTGATGAGAACGGCGGCAAGCTGAAGAACCGGGTGGTACTGTTTTGTGATGAGTTCGGTACCATGCCGCCCTTTGATATCCTGCCCCTGTTCTCCGCAGGCCGTTCCCGCCGGCTGACGCTGGTGCCCATCATCCAGTCCTTAGCGCAGCTCGAAAAACTACGGAAAAGAGGGCTGCGAGATCATTCAGGACAACTGCCAGGACACCATCTTCGGCGGCTTCGCCCCCAACAGCCAGACTGCGGAGGTACTGTCCAAAGCCCTGGGCAGCCGCACCGTCCTCTCCGGCTCGGTGAGCCGGGGCAAGAACGATCCCAGCCAGAGCCTCCAGATGATGGAGCGTGCCCTGCTGACGCCCGACGATCTGAAATCCATTCCCAAGGGCAGCTTCATTGTCATGAAAACCGGCACACATCCCATGCGGACCCGGCTCCAGCTCTTCTTAAACTGGGGCATTACCTTCGGGGAGCCGTATGTGGTGCCGGAGAGAGCCAACCGAGCGGTGGCCTATGCCAACCGGGTGGATCTGGAGCGGAATCTCCCGCAGCTCAGTGAGCCGGAGGAGATGGACGAAAGCCGCGGCTATGCGGTATCCAGCCGGGGCGGCATCGCCCATGCTCCGGCTCAGGAGAGGGCTGTAAAAAGAGGAAAGCAAATGAAGACATTCGGAGAGGAGGAACGATGAGTTACTTCGGAACGATTTACGCCGACACTGAGCTTCCCTCCAGAGCGAAGGCTGTCTATATGTACCTGCGGGATCGCTCCGATGCCGAGGGAAAGTGCTGGCCGGGCATCAAGACCATTGCCTCGGACATGAAGCTGTCCCGCTCCACGGTCAAGCGGGCGCTGCACGATCTGGAGCAGCACGGCTATCTCCAAAAAGATTCCCGGCACAGGCCGAATGGGAGCAGCACCTCCAACCTCTATACCGTGAAATAAAAGAGAGAGTGGTTTGTACCAAAATGTAGTACAAACCACTCTCTGAATGAATGGTAATTTCAAAATCTTCCGCCAAGGGAGAACTGCACCCATTCGCTGGACCCAGGGGCGGTTCATCGTGAACCACCCAGAAGGACTCACTCTATCAGAGATTTAGGTCAGAGAAAAGACATCCATGCGAAAGAAAATAGTGGTGGAATTACGGTTCATCGACATCCAGGCAGTATCCGACTTCCCGCACGGAGCGAATGTAGAACGGGGCATCTGGATTAGCCCGATACAGCTTCTCGCGCAGGTTGCAGATATGAAAACCTATCGTATTGTTTTCGTTTCCTGTGGTGAAATCGCCCCAGATCTGTTCGTAAATCTGTGCATAGGTCAGCACACGGCCTTTATTGGCGGCCAGCAACAGGAGAATCCGATATTCTTTTGCGGTAAGCTGAATCTCCTGTCGATCCCGAAAAACCTTTCGTCTGTTGGAAAGATCTCAAGACCGGGGAGCGACACCATCGGTTCCTCATCAATCTCGAATTATTCTATCTCAGGGTGGTTTTTGAGGATAGACAGGATCTGCTCCAAAACTTCCGTATCTCTTTCGTGCAGCTCCAAAATCATGACTCGTCCGATGATATCACCGCTTTCTCACTCAGTTTACGAGCTGCTTTCAGTCGCTCAAAGGTTTCATTGCTGATTACATGCTCAATCCGGCAGGCATCCCGCTCGGCAGTAACAGGGTCGACGCCAGCTGCCACAAGCATCTCTGTAAAAAAGCGATGCTTTTCATTAGTGGCTTCGGCAGCTTCTCGCCCCGCATCTGTCAAATGCAGGTAATAATTCTCGTCCATCGTGAGAAAGCCTCCGTTCCGTAAAGCAGCCACCGCATTGCAGACACTTGGCTTCGACACCTCCAAGTGTCTGGCCACATCTGCAGACCTTACTATGCCCATTTTCTTTTGAAGAACCAGGACCGCTTCCAGATAATCTTCACCCGACGCTCGAAGTTTCATAGTTCAATCCTCTTATCCTTGTATAAAGAACGGCTTTCGGCTTTGGCACCCATGAAAATCCGAATCATATTGGACACATAACTCACGGCTTTCCCCCGCACTCTCTTCAATCAACAGAGCCCGCCTCATCAACAATTTCACCGATCTTCATCTTCCACGAGTCAAACAAAGAGGTCTACAATTCCATCTGCGCGGAATTCTGCTTCCTTGCGTCAATAGTGCAACATTTTATCTTAACAAAGCCGCCCACAATCCACAGTATAAGTTCTGTGGGCAACCGAGAGCGTTGAACGCCGATGGGATACCAAGATCACAGTCCTGTCATCCTGTTCCTCCCGCAGGGCCCGTAAAATAATCCCTTCATTGAGGCTGTCCAAGTTGCTGGTTGGTTCATCCAGCAGCAAAAAGGGCGCCTCGTGAAGAAACGCTCGAGCCAGACCGATCCGCTGCCGTTCACCGCCAGAGAGGGTATCGCCCAGCTCGCCCACCGGCGTATCATAGCCCTGGGGCAATGTGAGAATAAAGTCGTGGAGGGCTGCCTTGCGGGCTGCCGCTTCGATTTCCTCCTGGGTGGCATCCAGTTTTCCGATGCGGATGTTATCCGCGATGCTGTCATGAAATAGGTCCGTATCCTGGATCATATAGCTTTCCAAATGCCGCAGGTGTTGGGTGGGGATCTTACCCACATCGGTGTCTGAGATCAAAACATTTCCTGCCGGCGCAGACCAGAAGCGCATCAGCAGTTTGAGCAGGGTGGATTTCCCGGAACCGCTCTTCCCTGTGACGGCAATGATCTTCCCCTTGGAAAACTGAGCGGAGAGATCGTGAAGGATCTCCTCAGAGCCATAGGAAAATGTGAGATGCTTTACCTCCGCCCCGGAGAAGTCCGGGCATTGGCCGGTCAGCACCTCCTCTGTCTCCGGATTTTCTTCCAGAAGCGCCAGCACTCGTTCCCCCGAAGCCAGCGTCTGATCCATGGTGGCGGAGAGATTTGCCAGCGCCAGTACAGGTCCAAAGGATGACGAGAGCATTACTGTGGTCAGCAGAAGTACGGGGAACGTTACGTTCAACACCATTCCCACGCCCAGCATCGCCAAAGTCAGCGCCATAACCGCCCCGCCGGACCAGGAGGACGCTGCAGCCTCGTGCCGTTTGAGCTGCTTTTGCAGCTGGTTGAGCTGTTCGGTTTTCCGCTCCATCTCATGTGCCCTGGCTCCATCTTGTGCGTACTGAAGACTCTCACGCAGACCACGCAGACTTTCCAGCACATAGCTGTTCAGCTCACCCAGCTGATTTCGAACCTCCATGCCCTGCCTCCGTCCGATACGGGAGGTAGCCAAGGGAATAACACAGCCCACCAGCAGATAGGAGATGCCAGCCAGCAGGCCCAGCAAAGGATGGAAGCTGCCGATCAAAACCGTCATGGAAAGAGAGACCAGCACGGCAATACAGACGGGGGCAATGGTATGGGCGTAAAAGACCTCCAGAAGCTCAATATCACTGGTGATCAGAGAGATCAGGTCACCCCGTCCCTTGCCCTCCAGCTTTGCCGGAGCCAGACGCCGCAGGGCGGCAAATACCTTGTCCCGGATGACCGCCAGCAGTTTGAATGCGATGTAGTGTCCGCAGGTCTGTTCTCCATAACGAAGCAATGCCCGGGCCACGGCGCACACAGCCATAATTGCGCCACCGGCAGCAAAGGTGAGGCTCCAGGGGGAAAGTTCCATGGCAGTGAGCAGCAGATTCACCGCCAGAACCGTGATGGAAATGGCACAGAAAAAGCCAAGTGTACCAAGCGCAACGCAGAATACCATGACATGGGCCAGAGGCCGCAGCAGCCCCAGCAGACCCCACATGATCTTTATGCCGTTTCTTCGCATTCCGCCCCCTCCTTTCCACCCGGATGCTCCAGTTCCTGCTGTGCCCGGAACAGGGCGGCATAGCCTCCGCCCATCTTCATCAGTGCGTTATGGGACCCGCTTTCACACAGCCGGCCATGTTCCAGATACAAGATCTTATCTGCGTCCGTCACATTGGCAAGCCGGTGAGAGATGACCAGAACCGTGTGCCGCCCTTTGAGGGAACGGATCACACCCATGATGTCCTCTTCGCTCTCTGCGTCAATGTTACTTGTGGCTTCATCAAAGATATAAATCGGGCTGTCCTTGAGTAAAGCGCGGGCCAAAGCAAGACGCTGCCGCTGCCCGCCCGATAGGTTGGACGCCCGTTCCATCAGGGGCATATCCAGACCGCCCTGGGACTGCACGAAATCCAGCAAATTGACCCGGCGCAGCACCTCCTGCAGCGCCGACTCGTCGGCGTCCGGCCGTCCTTCCAGGAGCGTACTGCGTACCGAACCGCCAAAGATATAGCTATTAAAGGACACCACTGTGATCAGGCTTCGCAGGCTCTCCGCGGATCCCTCCCGCAGTTCGGTACCGCCGATTTGAACACTGCCCCGGTAATGGGTCTGTGCGCCGCTGATGACAGCGGCAAGCGTAGACTTTCCACAGCCGCTCCGGCCGGACACGGCGAAAAAGCCACCCTGAGGGATGGTGCATTCCAGCCCGGAAAGGGCATCCTTCCTGCCGTCATAGGAGAACGAGAGTTCCTGAATTGAGATGGGGCCGTTCTCCAGCGTTTTACCCCCTTCCTCCGATTCCGTCAGATCCAGAAGCCGAAACATCCGCTCGCTGGCAGCCATGCCGTTCATGGCCACATGAAAAAAACTGCCCAGCGCCCGCATGGCAAGGAAGAATTCACTGGCCAGCAGGATCATGGCTACAGCTCCGGCAAAAGAGACCTGACCCAGCAGGAATGCACGCCCCGAAAGAATACTTCCCAGGGCTGTCCCGCCATAGGCCACCAGATCCATGATGGTTACGGAATTGAGCTGCATGGTCAGCACCTTCATGGTAACCTTGCGGAAATGTTCCGCTTCCTCATTCATCGCCTTATGCCGGGCCTGGTCCGCGCCATAAACCTTCAAAGTGGTCAGCCCCTGAATATTCTCCAGAAAACTGTCCCCCAGATTGGCATAGGCGTCCCAATATTTCCCCAACAGGCGCTTTGCCACTCGCTGGACGGCAATAATAGCCGCAGGAATCAAAGGCACACAGAGAAACAAGACCGCCGCCGTCAGAGGCGAGAGGGGCAGGAACACGATTAGAAGCGTTAGGGGTGCCAACATTGCATAAAAAAACTGGGGCAGATAATTTCCAAAGTAGGTCTCCAGCTGTTCCACGCCTTCACCCGCCAGCTGAACTGCTTCCGCTGTTGGGAATTGGTCTGTGTAGCTGCTGCCCAGCCTGCGCAGCTTGTCATAAATGGCCGGTCGAAGTCTGGCCTTGACACAGGCTGCCGCCTGGTGGGTGTATCCGGCCGACAAACGAGTAAGGAAAAAGCGGATCACGATGCATCCCCCGGCGACAAGAAACGCAGTCCCGGTGCCCTGTGCAACCGACCCTTGCTCCAGAACCTGTTCCAGCGTCTTGGCCACGGTGAACCAGAGAACGATGCCTGCCAGCAGCGAAACCCAACTGGCCACCACTTTTTTGAAAATAAACGGTTTCACCTCGGGTACCATGGCAATGAGACGCTTATTGATCATCATATCACGTCACCTCACCGGACTTACCGTGCTTGGACGGGCAGGTCTTGATAATAAAGCAAAAGGCAATGACGTGGGCAATCCAAACCACAGCAAGGCAGATCCGACCAATAAGAACGTTCTGCATGGCGATAAAAGCGATTGCCATAATGACGGTCACGGTGCCCATGATGCGCAGCTTTGCTTTCCAGGTCATTCCCTGGCCCCGAACAAATGTCTCCAGATTATTTTTGTAAAGCTTCGTCCCCTTAAACCAGGTATTCAGCCGCTCCGAACTTCTGGCAAAGCAAAAAGTGGATACCAGTAAGAAGGGGGTGGTGGGCAGGACAGGAATCACAAGCCCTACGGCGCCCAGACCAAGGGCCAAAAAGCCCAGAATAATAAGCATGATTTTCATGAAATTGATTCCCCTCGCTACACTGCCATGACACACAGCCGGCCATCCGCCCGGATCACCGGCAAATCAATGCCATACAGAGTTTGAATACTCTCGGAGGTAATGACCTCTTCCGGAGGCCCCTGAATGGATACCTGACCGTCCAGCAGTCCGATCACCTCGTCCGAATAGGACAGCGCTTGGTTGATATCGTGGAGCACCATAACAATGGTGATCCCTTCCTCTTTGTTCAGCCGCTCCACCAGGCGCAGAATCTCCACCTGATAGCGGACATCCAGGAAGGTAGTGGGCTCGTCCAGGAATAGTAGCTTCGTATTCTGTGCCAGCGCCATGGCGATAAAAGCACGCTGCCGCTGACCACCGGACAGTGCGCCCACCCGTCGGTCCCGAAGCTCCGTCAGGTCGGTAAGCGCCAGAGCCCGTTCTACCTGAGCCTGATTCTCCTGGTCCAGCCCTGCCTTAAAAATCGAGCTGTACGGCAGGCGGCCATAGGCCACCAGCCGCTCCACAGTCAGATCATCGGGTGCTGTGTTCTTTTGGTGGACGATGGCAGCTCTCCTGGCAAATTCTTTGAGCGAGATGGCGGAAAGCTCCGCTTGATCGAAACGAATTGTCCCGCTGTCCGGCTTCAGATTTTTTGTGAGGATCTGGAGCAGGGTGGATTTTCCGCAGCCGTTGGCTCCCATCAGCGTGGTGATGGCTCCGCTCCGGATGGTCAGTGACAAATCCCGCAGAACGGGCGGATCGTTGTCATAATGAAAGGTAAGATGCTCAACGCTTACCATGCCGGTCACCTCGCTTCAACAAAATGATAAAGAACGGGCCGCCCACGATGCTCATAATGACGGACGCAGCGATTTCATTGGGCGGTGCAATGCACCGGCCCACAGTATCCGCCAGCAACAGCACAAAACCGCCCAGCAAGATACAGAAGGGCACCAGAATACGGTGGTCGGAGCCTACGATCCGCCGTGCCATATGCGGCACGATCAGGGCCAAAAAGCCAACCACACCAATCACAGCGGTGACGCCGGAAACCAGCAGAACCGCCGCCACAGAGATCACAAAGCGGACCAGATCCACATTGACTCCCAGACCACGAACCGTTTTGTCGTCCAACGCCAGCAGATTGCAGACCGGAGACAGCACCAGCGCCAGGACCAGTCCGACAATGGAATACACCGCCATCATTGCAACATCCGACCATACCAGCTGGGCAAGTCCACTGACGGACACGGACACACCAGTGCGGTCCGTCAGCCCTCCCAGCACCGATTCCAGTCCGGTGAACACCGCCGCCACAGCAATGCCGATGAGGATGATGCGCACCGGATCCAGGCTCCCCTTCCAGGAGAGAGAGTAGATCAGCACAAAGGCAAGAAGCCCGCCGAGAAAAGCGAAGAGGGGCACAGAGAAATAGAGGACGGGAAAAAGGCCCGAGATGACGGATGCTGCCAGAGATGCGCCGCCGGAAATACCGATGATTCCCGGGTCAGCCAGAGGGTTCTTCAGCACCGCCTGGAACAGCAAACCGGAGCAGGACAGGGCCGCACCTCCCAGCAAGGCTACGATGATCCGAGGAAACCGCAGGTCATAGATCGTGGCCACCCGTTTGTCATAGGCCACGAACAGCCCCTCAAAGAGCTCCCGGTAGGTAATGGTAATACTACCCATCTTCATAGCAATCAGCGCAAGGATAAAAATCAGCAGCGCCAGAACCAGGCAGCCCACAAGGCCCTTCAGAGCATCCTTATGTACCGCTTTCCGCATAAGCCGCCTCCGCATCATAGGCTTCATAGGTACCGTCATAGAGGATCTCCTTCAGGATCTCCAGGGCCTCCGGCCAGTCAAAGGTACAGCTCATGCCAAAGGTGTTGTAGTCCAGCTGATAGACCCTCCCCTCCTGCACGGCCCGGAAATGTTTCCAGATGTCGTTGGTGGTAAATTCCTCCGCAAACATTTCCATGGCCAGATCAGGAAGGCCGTGGGCAGTCAGCAGGATCACATCGGGATCCAGTTCCAAAAGCTCCTCCGTGTTCCAGGAGACAAAATTCATCTCATCTTCCACCTGAACTACGCTGGTGGCGCCGGCCAGCTCCACCAAAGAGCCCACATAGGAGTTCGGGGTACACTCGATATAGGCCCCGGGCAGCCCCATCAGTACCAGCACTGTGGGATGCTTCTTCCCGGAGATGGATGATTCAAACTCTGCCATGGTCTCTTCGTATTCTGAGATCAGGGCCTCAGCCTCAACTTCTTTTCCGTACTTTTCTCCAAGCATGGCAATGCTGTCGTACATACCCTGAACACTTTGCAGATCGATCCAGGTGTAGGGAACGCCGGCCGCCTGGTAGGTCGGCTCAATATTTTCTTTCAGTGTATCCGGCCCAATCACATCCGTGGGATCCAGAAGGGCAATCTGTTCGGCATCGGGAGCCATGGCAGTGCCGATCTCTGGCAGCCCCTGATAGCGCTCCGGCACCTCGCCGGTGGTGGTGGGGATGGCAACCAAGTCCAGCCCCAGCCGGTCGCAGATCTGGAGGGTGGCGTTGGAGGTGGCCACGATACGGCTCTCTCCAGTCGTCTCACCATTCCCGGTATTTGAGCTCTCCTCCGGGTGCTGGTCCACACAGGCTGTGAGAGAAAGCGCCATTGCACAGGCCAACCCGCCTGCCAACAGCCGATTCAAAAAACGGTGCTTCATCTTTATTTCTTCCTCTTTACAAAGTAAATCACTGCGCCCACAACGATAGCTGCCACGACCACAATTGCTGCAATCACTCCGCCGGACACACCCGCAGAAGCCGACTCCTGCTCAACGGTGCTGCCGGTCTCAGCGTTATTCTGCTCAGGAGTCTGACTGCTCTCCGAGTCCTTTTCAGTTGTATCGGGTGTTTCTGGGGTTTCAGTGGGCTCCACCATATCTGTCTCCTCCGGAAGTGTGCTCTCCACAGGTTCCTCCGACTGCACAGGATCTGCGCTGTTTCCAGGTGTTTCCTCCGGTTCCTGAGAGTTGGGGGCAGAGGGGGTGGCGGGTGTGGTAGTGGACGGAGTGGAAGGGGCAGGGTTAGAGGTTGCGGGAGTAGAGGGCGTAGAAGCCTGGGCTTCCGGTTCAGGGGTGGCAGGCTCCTGGGGTGCGCTGGTATCGATGCTCACAACGAAGTCACCGCTGCCTTCCTTCAGTGTAGAGGTATCCACATACAGATACCACAGGACATCGCGGCCCATAGGCGTTACATACATGGTACCTTTCAGCTTTACGCCTGCATCGCTGACTTTGATCCGATAGTCAATGGAGTCGTTGCCGGCATCCTCGGACATGATATCATAGCTGACCTTGGAATAGCTGTCATAACCAGTGCGGGTGTACAGCGCCACATTTTTACAGTTGCTTTGCAGCAGCAGGCGAACGGTGATCCAGACATTTCCCTCCTGATCCACTTCTACCAGGCAGGCCTCATCCGTGGCGGAGCGGCACATGCCCTCTCCAAGAGCGGCATTGGCGGTGCCGCCGTCATCCACATTTCCGGTATCCGGATTGTAGTAGGTGGTCACCATGGTACCCGTATAGACACCAGGCTCCAAACCAGCTGCCTTTGCAGGCAGCGCGCAAAACATCATCATAAGTACCAGAGGGGATAACCAGTACAGAATATGTTTGATACTTGTCATTGTAAAATTCCTCCTTCGTGCTGCGGCTCTGCCGCAGCGGATTCTTGCAGTTTGATCTGCTCCAGATTGATTATCAGGTCAGCCTCACTTTCCGGCATACGCAGCTGACTGACTGTGGCTCTGGCCCGGACACGAACCATAGCCGTCCATCCTTCCGCTTCGCAGGAGCAGCACAGAGCCTGCCCCGGAATGCTCCATATACCATCCTTCTGGGCCACTTCATGCCAGGAACCCTGGCTGCAATACCACAGCCGCATCAAGGTGCCGGATAGGTTAGAAGTATAGCGCAGATGAACAGGCCTTAGCTGCAGCTTGCAGTCTTCTTTTGACCGGATCAGGAGTGCCGGTTTATGGAATCCCTTATCCCCCATGGACAATTGGTCGGTGCCCGGTTTATACAGCTGAAAAGGCACCAAATAAATCCCCTCGGCAAGCGCAGAAAGGTGGGGATGAACAGGCTGCCCGGTGATCGTTTGGTTGCAGCAGCGCCATTGCTCGGCAATGGCTTCTGTGGTTTCCTGTTCCAGCGTGGTCACCATCCGCCTCGCTTCCCGTTCCGCCAGCGCCGGCGGCAGCTTGATCTTCACTTCCAGCCATTGCTCCAGCTCTTTCATGCGGGCCAGCTTGCCGCATATTTTTTCCCATCCCAGCTGGGTCAGCTCTACCACGCCATAGGCATCCTTTCGGATCAGCCCCTGTTCTTCCAGCTGGGAGCTGAGGTGGGATGCGGTGGCTTTACTTACTCCAAATTCCACTGATGCACCGGCAATGCACTGGGACCTGCCGTTATACGTGGCAAAAATGAGAAGATATTCTTCCTGTCGGGGTGTCATATGGATTCCTCCAAAATCAAGCAGGTTATTATTTGTAAGCACCGGAAGCTGCCCTGTGTCACAGGGCAGCTTCCGGCCTGCTTGCTGCGGATAACGCAGCAGCGCTTGTTACTTGTTCAGCTGCTCCAGATAGCGCATGAGGATAACAGCCACCTGGGCACGGGTTGCGGTACCCTTGGGGGAAAGGGTGGTTTTGCTGGTACCGTTGATTAAGCCGTTTTCAACAGCCCAAGCCATTGCCTCACGGGCGAAGTCGGAAACCTCGCCGGCGTCGGAATAGGCGGTCAGGTCGGTTTCGGTATCCACATCCTGCTCGGTCAGCTGGGCATAGCGGTACAGAATCAGCGCCAGCTGCTCTCTGGTGATGTCATCGTCGGGGCCAAAGACGCCGCCGCCGTATCCGGCAACCACACCGTTGGCAGCGGCCCAGGTCACGGCATCCTCATACCAGCTGTCCACCTGGACATCGGAGAACTGGCCGGACTGGCTTACCTCGGGGGAACCAGCCAGACGGTAGAGCACCGTCACAAGCATGGAGCGGGTCAGCTCCATGTTGGGGGCAAAGGTGGTGGCGGAGGTGCCTGTAAACAAGCCCTTCTCTACCGCGTACTTTACCCCGTCATAGTACCAGCTGCCGGCCTCCACATCGGTAAAGGGCAGCTCACGGGCTTCGCCCAGGACGCCCACAATGGCAAAGAGGCCCAGACTGCTGGTGTTGAGGACATAATAGCCGTCCTTGACCTCGCCCTTGAGCACCGTCTTGGTGCCGCCGGCGTTGATGCGGTAGACGGTGAGTCCGTCAGCGGTGCAGGGGATGGAGATGGTGACGGAGCCTTCCGGCGCCGTGACCGCACCGTCCACCAGGGCGGTAATGTTGTACAGGCTCCAGCTGTCGGTGATGCCGGTCATGGCCTTGACCGCAGTGTCATAATCGCTGCCGGAGGTCAGCTTTTCCACGGACAGCGTAGCCTCATTGCTGAGCCGCTCGGAGTCGGTGGACAGCTTGATGCCGGTGTCTTTATCGGTGAGATCAACATCCACGATCTCCTCACCGGTGATGGAGGAGGTACCGGTGGCCGGATCATCGTCCGGATCCAGTTCAGAATTATCTGTAGACTGCAGTGTAGACCAATCAATCTTCAGTCGTGCATCCAGATAGCCATCGGCGCCAACAGCCACGCTGTCCATCGGCGTATACGGAACATCGATTTTCAAGTCGATGTACTCCACACCTTTCCCCGTAATGGAGTCAGGAAGGGTGATTTCAAACAGAGCTAGGTAGTCAAAAGGTGTCGTAATGCCTTCCCACTTGCCGTTGGGAGTGCAGATACCAGTCTCAAGAACGCTTACCGGTACGAATTCCCCATCATCGTTTTGGTACTTCATTCCACGGATAGCGGAGTAGTAGCCGCTGACGCTCACGGGATTGCTGGCAATCTGCAATACGCCAGTTTTTTCGTCATAGATGGCCAGGCGGTTGTTGTCAAAGGCCACATTGCCCATAGAGGCCTGGTTCAGCGTGGCGTGCCACAGGTTAATCTCAACCGTGTAGTAGCGTGTTTCTGTTTCACCGCCAGGGTTTCCACCGGGATTGGTACCGCCATCCTTTTTGAAAGTAGCAGTAATGATGACATTTTCGGCCGGCATTACAAAAGCATAGGTACCATTTTGCGGCGCAATGGTCTGCCCGTTGTACTGGACGGTTTCGACAACGTAACCGCTGCTGGGCGTCACAGTCAGAGTGACGGTGTCCCCCTGATGAGCCTCAACGGAGCTGGCAGTCACAGAACCGTTCTGAATGTCGGGAGAAATTGTAACGGAATAGGTAGGATTGGCCACAGCCTCAAAGCTGACCTCCACGGTCACGTTGGCAGCAGGCATAGTGAAGGTGTAGATCCCGTCCTCTCCGGCTTGAATCTCTGTGCCGTTGTACTTGACGCTCTTGACCTGATAATTCCGGTCGGGCTGCGGCGTAACCGTAATCTTTGTGCCTTCGGCAGCCTTGTCGGCAGACACCGAAACGGAGCCGTTTTCCGGCTCAGCGGTCAGAACGCTGTACTGGGGTTTCTCCGCGTTTTCAACAACAGCGGAAGTGATGACATAAATGCCGCTGCCATCAACGGGTGCGCTCATGATAATAGGAGCAGTCGGGGTGGGATAGGAAATATCGGAGGCCAGCAGCTTCACCGTGGTGCCATCCACCTGATAGAGCTTCAGGCCTTCCGCAGTAGTCCAGTCGTTCTCACCCTGGCCAACCTCCACATAGAGCTTCAGGCCCTCTTGGGTGTCACCGGTGACTTCCGCCTTCAAGACGGCGTTAAGCCCCTCGGCACCGACCGCGTTGACTGCGGCGTCATACTCATCGCCATCGGTCAGCTTACTGATGCTGGCGGTAACGCCCTCCGGCAGCTCCAGACCGGGCACATCGGTGGTGGTGGGCGGATCGTTGCTCTCCACCGGCTGGCGGTAGGCATCGCCTTGAATAGCGGCGTTCATGCCGCTGGTATCTGTGCTGAAATCAGGGAACTCCGACTGGTCCAGCTTCTGGATGGTATTCCAATTGAGCTCTACATAGGCCTGTTGATTGAAGCCCTCCATGGCATCCACATGGACGTAGATGTAGAAGCCGTCTTCGATCTCATTGACAAAGTATTCGTTCTGCTTATCCTCATAGGTTCTGGTAAACTTGTACACCCGGGGATAGTTGCCCATGGGCCAGCCATAAATTCCTGCGGCATCCTCATCGGCAGAGATGCCCTGCTCCCGCAGGTACTGAACGACCGATGCCTTTTCCTCATCAGATTTGGCGCTGTCATTATAGGAGTTATGATATTGATTTGCTGATTTCACAGTCGCAAACGAGGGAAACGGATTATATGTGGCCGGAATGCTCCAAAGTTCCAGCAAATGGCCGCGGAGATTCTGGAGATAGATCCACTGGAGGGTCATGTAGTAAGTAGCCTCTCCCTGTGCATTGACATACATGTACAGGGGGTTGATTTTCGCGTCGTTGGCCATGGAGTACCGATCACCGGGTGCGTAGCTGGCGTTCCAGATGGAGTACTCCACGCTGTAATAGCCCTCAGCCAATGTTTTGGTCGATTCCGCGTTTACCTCAGCATCCAGGAAAATATCATCATATCCCTCGATTTTCTCCAGCCCCGTGGTTACAGTCACATCATAAGCCGGCATGGTAAAGGTGTACACCTCAGGATCGGAAAAAGCCTTCTGGCTCTCGTCCTTAACCAGCTCCACCTCATGGATCTGATCATTTTCATCTGTATAGGTGACGCGGGGGTTGGCGATATATCCCCGTTCCGGCTCAATGGTCAAAGTGACAGGCAAGCCCACAGCCCGCATGGTCTGATCCACGGAAGCGGTGCCTGCCGCAGCCTCCGGAGGCGTCAGCGTCACACTGTGGGCGGCGTACCAGAATTCTGCTGTCAGAGTGACGTCCTCGTCTGGCATGACGAAGGTGTAGACACCGTTTTCATCAGGGGTCAAAACCGTGTCGTTGCATTTCAGGGAATCTTCCTTCAATAGGTAGTTGGTGTTGGGTAGGACCGTCACCTTGACGGTATCCCCGGCATCGGCGGTGTTGGACAAGCCGTTGGACGCAGTGTGCACAGCCATCTGCATCTGAGCCTTTTCCACCTGCACCCACAGTGTGCCGTTTTCCATTGTGCCTAGATTGATGCTGTGTGCACCAGAAGGGGCCTCAGGCTGAACGATATTCAGGACAGGGAGACCGGCCGCATCCACTTCCCAAAGGGTTGCATCATAGTCCGGATTCTCCTCAACCCAGGCGTTCAGAACCGCCACAGCGCTTTTGTCTTCCAGCGCATCGTACCGGTTCATGGAGTCAAACAGAGGTTTTTGAACAGCTCCGTTCTCATCCAGAAACGCGGCCATGTTGGGGATGTCGGTCATATAATTCCCCTTGTCCGTCAAAAACAAGCTGTCAGCTGTTCCTGTCAGGGCAAAGCAGTTTACAATGCGAGCCGATGAACCGTTTCCCGCACTGGGGCTGCCTGCTTCTTTGGCTAACGCCGCTTTCTCAACCGTTGCAGCGCTTACAGTGATGCTTCCTGTATTGACACAGTTGTAATAGCGGGCGCTCACATTGGTCATCGCCTCGTTGAAGCCATAGGCCCTCGCCTTGCCGCTTGTGTGGGTGGTTGCAACGGAAATGTCACCGCTGTTGAGGCAGTTTACCATAGTCTGGCCACCGCCGTCCTGAACAAAGCCGCCTGCATAGACATATCGGAGAGAACCGGAAACGGTAATATCACCGGTATTGCAGGCATCTACAGTCAACCCGTTATTAACGTCATGCGCCAATCCGCCGACATAAGCATAACTGTTTGTGGCACTCGAAGAGCCGGATACCGTAATATCGCCGTCATTACGCAGGTTTCGTGCCGTTCCACTGTTCAGAATAAGCTCCCCAAACATACCACCGATATTAAGCTCGCTCCTGTTTGCAGTAAAATCAGCCGTAATGTTAATGTCCACATCACTGGTCAAATCCGTGACGCTGCTGCCGCTGAAATAGGCGCAGATACCACCCGCATAAAAGGTCGCCTTACCGGAGCTATCGGTGGCAGTTCCTTCAATCTGCCCCTGCACACTCAAGGATGACAGGGCAGCATTCTTTGTTCTGCCGAACAGTCCAAGATCTCTGGGCAGTTCGCCGGTGATGCTTAAATTCTGAATCACATGTCCGGCACCATCGAAGTTACCGGCAAAAGGATAGTCGCTGGTTCCAATGGGCACCCAGTTGTGATCAGAAAGATCAATGTTCTGGCCCAGGGTAACCGTATAACCAGAAAAATCTGATCCTTCGTTGACCTTCTTTGCCAGAGCCGCCAGATCTGCCGCGTCATTGATGACCCAGTTTCCCGGCTCACTGGCGTACAGCCCAGCATCATAGTTTCCGTCGTCTGTCCAATGGCCTGCGCTGTTGACAATTGGAGATGTGCCACTGTCCACCGCTCCAACCGTAACCGCCATGCTCAGCAGCATGCTCACGCTCAACGCCATGGACAGGATGCGCTGATATAGTTTTTTCATAACATCCGCTCCCTTCCTCTTTTCTTACACACGTGTAACGCTCCTTTCTGTGTTCCGCCGGAGGCTCCGGCTTGATTTTCTCCCGCCGCCTCCGGCGGCTGGTATCTCCACCTCCTGAAAGAGGTACAGATCATCTGTCATGCAAATGGGGTTAGCTTAGGCTAACCTTTGCACCGAAATATTCCCAGCCGTCAAATGGCTGGGTGCGGCGCTGCTCATGATTCCCTGTCAAATCAAATAAGCAATTGACGAAAAGGAATATTTATCCTTTGCAACTGTATTTTATCCGCTGTTTTTCCTGTTGTCAACGGAATTTTCGGTATTTTTTTGACATAAATATTCGGCTCGCAGGAATGAAGCCTCCCCGGGTATTTACGGCTTTCAATTTCCGGTCGATTCGAGCAGTCGAATCCATATTTTTCGCTCCTGCTCCAGGATTTCCAGCATTTTTTCCACGCCCCCCATGCGTTGAGAGAGGGACAAAAGTTTTTTTACCGTATCTTTTCCCCCAAGCTTCTTTTCCAGTTCCATGGTACGCTCCAGCTGATCCAGTCCGCCGGTTTTCTTCTCCCAGGCAGCCAGTTGATTGATCTTCTCCATGCCGCCGGACCGGTCATAGACCTGGAGCGTCTTTTTCAGCCCTTCCACGCCCCCTCGGGAACGAGCTGTATCCTGCAGCTCCTGGATCTCTTCCCGGCTCCGGATTAACTGTTCCACACCCCCCAGCTGCTCCGCCGTGTCCAGCAGGCCCCGCAGGCGCTCTTCACCTCCCGCCCGGGCCACCAGGCTGCTCATTCGCTGGATACCCTCCATACCGCCCAGCCGCTCAATGGTATGGCGCATTTTCTCGCTGGCCGTCAATGCCAGATTCTCCTGACCCTCCGCCATGCGTCGGCGCATCTCCTCCATGACCTCCGGTGCACAGGCCGTTTCCCCCATGACCTGAGTAGCCATCTTTACATGGCCCTGGATCAACGACACGGTATTATCGGTGATGCCGTGCTCGATGTGGCAGGCTTCCTCGTCAGCCTCCTCTACTGGCACGCCCAGCCGAATCAGCCATCCCTGGATGATCTGGTGCCGCTCCAGGATCTTCTGGGCAAGAGCCTCCCCGTCCGGCGTAAAATACAGGGCCTGCTTATTGGAGCGCCGCCCGCCACGCTTGGCCTCCAGAGGATGAATATAGCCGTTTTCCGTCAGCTTCCCCACCGCCGAATAGGTGGTGGACAGGTTCATCCCCAGCTCCTCCGCCAGGTCACTGACATATACACTGCCCCGCTGCAGCTGCAGCAGCAGCATGGCTTTCAGCAAGTTTTCATCTGCCTGCCGGGCTGCCTCCGCCCGTTGATTAAATCGTACCATGATATCCTCCTTTATCGAATTAGCTTCCGCTAACCAAAAGTGTATCAGCTATGCATTGTTTTCGCAAGGCTTACTTTGGATCTCTTTTAATCCCGAAAAAGTCCAACACCAGATAGGAACGGTATATTTCCGTCGAGTCATCATATGGATCCTCCGAAATGAAACAGGTTGCACCGGGCAGCAGAGTAGCGATTGGCGAAAGGCGGAAATTGCAGCGTAAGTAGGCTGCGAAAATCAACACAAATTCGCGGCGGTCTTCATCCTGCGCTTTGGCTGCCCGCCGCTGGAGTATCGCCGCAGGGCACGGCTTTCGTTTCTTGATGGCGACTAACGCAGACTTTCAGCCCAGAAAGAAGCCCACAGTTCTTTTTACAGAGCAATCTTATTTCACTGACCGACAAGGTGTTCCCGGGAGTCAACGAGTTGTTCAAAAGCCCTCAGAGAGCAGACGGTCATGAGAAGTGGGTGGACTTTGTCACGACCTTTTGGCATTGTGAGTGCATCAGTATGGTTAGTGAAAATGCATTCACAAATCGCTACCAGAAGTGGTGCAAGCGCATGGGATACAACTTCTCCGCGGCAAAAGCATCTGACCTCTATTTCGAGAGCCTCGGTCATATCGTCACACTGCCGAAAAACAACAACACGAAGTTGCTGATCCAGACGGCTGCCAAGGAGTTGACTGCGATGAACGAGTTGATTGCCGTTGTGCGCGGCGAGATGACTCGTCTTGCAAAGGAACTGCCGGAGTACGAAACCGTTCACGCCATGTATGGCGTGGGCGACACAACTGCCGCGCAGCTTATAGCGGAGATCGGCGATATTCGCAACTTTCCCCGCCGCAGCTCCCTCGTCGGCTTTGCCGGTGTTGACCCGGCAGTGGATGACTCCGGCAAGAATGTCGGTAACAGCAAAGCGGCTACAAAACGCGGCTCTCCACATTTGCGCAAAACACTCTTTCAAATCATGACGATCTATCTGCGCCTGGCACCGCAGGATGAACCCGTATACCAGTTTCTCAACAAAAAACGCTCCGAGGGCAAGCCGTACTATGTCTACATGACAGCCGGCTCCAACAAATTTTTGCGCATCTACTACGCCCGTGTGAAGGAATGCATGGCAAAGCTGGACGAGTCTGCCAAACCCAGCGAAACAATCGAGTAATCTACTTGCGGATACCTCTCAGCTGATGGGCCAAGTTGTTCACCGGCAGCTTTGTCATACCCTTTTTTACTCAAGTCCCGATTGATCTTTCTATTCAATTTGGGCTTGACTTTTTATTTGCAGACTCTTATTATATATAAACATTTACTCAAAGTAAATAATCCTCTAATTAGTTTCAATTATATTTTACCTGTTCTGTTGGTAGCATAATGTCGGGAGGTGAAGTGATGCAAACAGAGTTTCCGGAACGATATATCACTCTGGGCTTAAAAATCGCCTATTACAGAAAAAAGGCGGGATTGACACAGGAGGTTCTTGCTGAAAGAATCGGGAAAAGCGTCAATTTCGTCGGTCAGGTGGAAGGGACGGGTACAATTCGAGGTGTATCCCTGGAAACCTTGTTTAAGATCGCCCAAGTGCTGAAAATCCCGCCCTCCAAGCTGTTGGAGGACGACTGAGCAACAACGGAAAAAGAACAGGAGAGCCGCCACCGAAACACATCCGGTGGCGGTGCCTTATTGCTGCGAAAGAAAAGATTCAAAAGATTCATGAAGCGCAAAATAGCCTCGTGCTGTGCATGTTTGCAGCCTATCGGCAAAAAGTCATGGTCATAACATCTTGCAATTTCCCATGATAAAGAGTATGATTTGGTTAGCGTTAGCTAACCTATGTCGAGGTGACTCTTCTGCCATGGATGACAACAAGCAGTTTTGGGAGCGGTTTTCACGGCATTACGCCGGCTTTATGCGCCGCTCTCAGGCGACCTATCAGCAGATCTGCAAAGCAATGCGCCCTTTTCTGAAACGGGATATGGATGTGCTGGAGTTGGCCTGCGGAACAGGTCAGCTGTCCGTCCCTCTGTCTCCGTGTGTCCGGAGCTGGGAGGCAACCGACTTTTCAGTTGAAATGATCCGTCAGGCCAAAAAGCAGGTGCATTCGTCTCGGCTCCATTTCTCCGTCCAGGACGCCACCAAGCTGCCCTACGGGCCGGAGAGCTTCGATGCGGTCGTGATCTCCAACGCCCTCCATGTCATGCCTCACCCGGAAAAGGCTCTGGCGGAAGCCTGGCGGGTTCTAAAGCCGGGGGGGATGGCTGTTCGCCCCCACCTTTGTCTGGGGCAAAAGCCGCAGCGCCAGACTCCGGCTCTGGTTCATAGGGCTGTCCGGCTTTCGGGTATACCATGTCTGGACTGCCGGGGAGCTGATGGCATACCTGTCCGAGCGCGGCTATTCCATCGTTCGCCATCAGCTTCTCGGAAGCTCGTTGGCGCCGCTGTGCTGTCTGATGGCCAGAAAGATCCCGGATGAACGGACCGCGGCACAGCAGGCCCGCATCCGATCTGCGCTGCTCAATCATACAAAAGTCAAGAAGGAGTGAGAGAACATGTGGAAGTACACAGTGGAAGTCAATGGAATGATGTGCGGGATGTGCGAGGCTCATGTCAATGATGCTGTACGCAAAGCCTGCCCGGTCAAAAAGGTGAATTCTTCCCGCAGCAAAAACCAGACCGTGATCCTCTCTGAAACAGAGCTGGACACGGAGGCTCTTATGAATACTATTCGCAGCACGGGGTATGAGGTCGGCACGATCCAGAAGGAGCCGCACAAAAAAAGAGGATTTTTCGGTTGAGTTCATTGGCGGCAGCGATCAGAAAAGAGGCGTGAACATGAACACGGCAATGCAGTCATTTGGATATGGATTAACAGCTTTGCTATTTTGCATCGCTATTCTTGGCGTGTGCCATAAAATCAAAAAAGCTGCCCGAAAGATTCTGAAAAGTAACCAGCCACATCATAAGGATATTTTATCGTAAGTGCTTCCTCACTCGTCAAGGCAAGCCGGAGAAAGGCGGCGGCTTCCTCGTCGGTCATGGTCTTGGCTTCCGGCACAATGCTCTCAAAGACTGCGCCCCGGACGATCAGCCGGTGGCTATCTGGCGGTGGGGGGACAGCTTGCCGCTGTGATCTGCATCTCCGACCCGCTGCGGGAGGAGGCGAAGGAAGTCCTATCCGCCCTCCGCGCCCTGGGGATCACCAGTACCGTCATGCTTACCGGAGACAGTTACCGTACCGCCGCAGCCATTGCCGCCCAGGTGGGAGTGGACGATTTCCGCGCCGGAGTCCTGCCGGCGGACAAGGCGGAGTATGTGGCCCGGCTTCGCCGGGAGGGACACACCGTGTTGATGGTAGGCGACGGCATCAACGACTCGCCGGCCTTGTCCGAGGCGGACGCGGGCATCGCCATCAGCGACGGCGCCGCCATCGCCCGGGAGATTGCAGACATCACCATCGCTGCCGACAGCCTCTGGGAACTGGTAGAGCTGCGCCAGATCGCCATGGCTCTAATGGCGCGCATCCACTCCAATTATCGTTTTGTCATCGGCTTCAATGGTGCGCTGATCGCTCTGGGCGTAGCCGGAGTCCTGCCGCCAGCCACCTCCGCCACGCTGCACAATTTCTCCACCCTGGGCGTCAGCCTGCGGAGCATGAGCCGACTGGCACTTCTGAAAATGTAGAGTGCAGAACTCTTTTGAAGAAATAAATACATAATGAGACTCGCAGGGGGGGAAGGAAATTCCTCCTGCGAGCCTCATTTTTCTATCTTTTCTGGTGGTATAAATTCCAACAGATCACCGATCCCACAATTCAATACCGTACAAAGCCTTGCGAGGACATCTATATCTAAACGAGTAATTTGGTTTTTACAATAATTGTTGATCTGCGTCCGTTGCATCTCAGCTCGGTGGCTCAGCATGTTCTTGCTAAGACCGGATGCTTTCAACAGCTCGTCCAGCTTAATGCGAATCGTTCCATATTCCACTTGCCAACCCTCCAACCACAAGAAATATGTTGACAAGTTTAGTGTACCCTTGGTAGAATAGAAAAATAAGATGTAGAAAGTCTTGTCAGACTAATTGCACATATATAATGCACAGTTTTGGCTGGTGCTTTTTGGCCAGTACGAATATATAATAATACAAAAAGCGGATAATCTTCAAATTTCAGCAAAACTGCCTAAAACCTAAGCGATTTCTAAGAAACCACCAAAAATTCCCTATTATAATACCCCCATCGAAACGGTGAGGGGAAACGCACTTTTTGTCTGTTATCCCCGCAAGGGGAGAATATGGCAGGAAAGCGTATAGGGAGCAATGAACACCCGCCGGGGGTCAGGGAAAAAAGAGTAACATTACATACCGCAATCCTCCAAGGGGTTGCGGTTCTTTTTTATTCGACACCATTTGTCCTTACTCACTATATACCGCTAAAGCTCGGCAAATATTTCTCTTCGTATGCACTCACCG
>NZ_NFHA01000037.1:0-27833 GCF_002159225.1 Flavonifractor sp. An91
GTCCTGTCCCGGACCGCCGCCGCGAGACTGCTTCGTCTCCTGCTATTTTATGCTCCTTACCAACGGTCCAGAATCATCCGGGCCGCCTGAGCCAGCTTGACGCCGGCTGCCATGCTCTTCTTCTGGAGCGTGCGGTGGGCCTCCTCTTCGCTGAGGCCCTCGGTCATCAGCTTGGCCTTGGCCTGGACAATGCAGTCCCGTTCCTCCTGACTGCGTCCAAGGGGCTGGGCATGGACCTGCGCCAGCAGCTCCTCCACCGCACCCAGCAGCTCACTGCGGGATGCCGGAGCACTCAGCCGCAAAATCTCCGGATTCTGCACCAGGTCCAGCTGACTCTGGGATGCCACCATCAACATATGGCAGAAGGAGGGCAGATCCTCATACAGAAGCTCCGCCGGGCCATCGGCAAATTTGTAGCCGCATACCACGGCGGGCACCTGCTGCTCGTGGACGGTGCGGCGCACCTGGTCGGCGGAGGTACACAGCAGACAGGCTGCGGTACCCGACCGCTCCAAGATCTCCCGGATGCGCTTGCCGTTTTGCAGGCCGGCAAAAGCTACAATCACCTTTTCCATATCCGGTCAATTCCGCTGGGGTGGACAGGCGATCAATAGTTGATGATGTATCTTTCCCGCTCCCAGGAGGACACACGGGTGCGGTACTCCTCCCACTCCTTCTTTTTGCCCTCCAGGTAGTTCTGGGCCACGTGGTCGCCCAGGGTATCCAGGATGAGCTGATCGGCCTCCAGGGCACGGATGGCCTCCTCCAGAGAACCGGGCAGGGAGTCGATGCCGTGGGCCTTCCGGGCGGCGTTGTCCATGGCATAGATGTTCTCGGTGATCTCGGCGGGAGGCGTGAGACCCTTCTCGATGCCGTCCAGGCCGGCAGCCAGGCACACGGCAAAGGATAGATAGGGGTTGCAGGCCGGATCGGGGGAGCGCAGCTCCACACGGGTAGACTGGCCCCGGGAGGCAGGGATGCGGATGAGGGCGGAGCGGTTGGAGGCGGACCAAGCCAGGTAGCAGGGGGCCTCGTAGCCGGGCACCAGACGCTTGTAGGAGTTGACCAGGGGATTGGTGATGGCGGCCATACCCTTCACATGGGCCAGCAGGCCGGCGATGAAGGCGTAGGCCTCCTTGGACAGACCCCGCTCGCCGTTGGGATCATAGAACACGTTCTTACCGTTGCGGAAGAGGGACATATTGGTGTGCATACCGGAGCCGGCCACGCCGTAGATAGGCTTGGGCATAAAGGTGGCGTGGAGCCCGTTCTTCTGGGCCAGAGTCTTGACCGCCAGCTTGAAGGTCATGATGTTGTCGGCAGCGTGAAGGGCCTCTTCGTACTTGAAGTCGATCTCATGCTGGCCCTCTGCACACTCGTGGTGGGAAGCTTCGATCTCAAACTTCATAGCCTCCAGGGCCAGGCAGATTTCCCGGCGGGTGGACTCGCCGTGGTCCAGAGGACCCAGGTCAAAGTAGCCGGCCTCGTCGTTGGTCTTGGTGGTGGGCTTACCTTCGTCGTCGGTCTGGAACAGGAAGAACTCGGCCTCGGGTCCCACGTTGAAAGCATCAAATCCCATATCCTTGGCTTTCTGCAGAGCACGCTTGAGCACATAGCGGGGATCGCCGGCGAAGGGGCTGCCGTCGGTATTGTGCACGTCACAGATCAGCCGGGCCACCTTACCGTGATGGGGCTGCCAGGGAAATACCCGGTAGGATTTCAAATCCGGATAGAGGTACTGGTCGGACTCGTCGATACGGACAAAGCCCTCGATGGAGGAACCGTCAAACATACACTGATTGTTCACCGCCTTCTCGATCTGGGAGGCGGTAATGGCCACATTCTTCAGCTGGCCGAAAATGTCGGTGAATTGCAGACGGATGAATTTCACGTCCTCTTCCCGTACCATGCGGATGATATCTTCTTTGGAGTGCGGCATGACAGGGGCCCCTTTCTCTCATCAAAATCATAGATTCAGATAGCAAAGAAGGCGCTCCGCCCCCCGGGCCGGAACGCCTTTGTTCACAACTGAAATTAGTATAAGTGCTTGCTCCGCTCCTGTCAAGGGAGTAGCCTACCAGAAAAAGATTTTTGTGGCAACAAGCAGGGGGGCCTGCTTTCGCCCCCCTCTTCCTTGTGCGGACAGCACAAATCCGACACAAAAGGGCGCTCTTTCCAGGTGTCAGACTTTTATCCCGACAGAAACTGTGCTAAAATGCAGACATTAGAATGGCGCCGTCCGCAGACGGAGAAAGGGATGGTCAATACATGGAATATCGGATCGAACGGGACAGCATGGGCGAGATGCAGGTGCCCGCCGACCGCTACTGGGGCGCTCAGACCCAGCGCAGCTACCAGAACTTCAAGATCGGCACGGAGCGGATGCCCCAGGAGATTATCCGTGCCTTTGGTATCCTGAAAAAGGCCGCCGCCATGGCCAACCACAGCCTGGGCAAGCTGGACGAGGAAAAGCTGAATGTGATCTCCCAGGCCTGTGACGAGGTGATTGCCGGCCAGCTGGACGGCCACTTCCCCCTGGTGGTATGGCAGACCGGCAGCGGCACCCAGTCCAACATGAACGTCAACGAGGTGGTGGCCAACCGGGGCAATGAGCTGGCGGGCAAAAAGCTGCTCCACCCCAATGACCACGTCAATATGTCCCAGTCCTCCAACGACACCTTCCCCACCGCCATGCACATTGCCGCTGCGGTGGAGCTGGAGGACAAGCTCTTCCCCGCACTGGACGCCCTTATCTCCACCTTTAAGCGCTTGGAGGGGGAAAATCAGGACGTGGTGAAGAGCGGCCGCACCCATCTCCAGGACGCGGTGCCCATCACCGTGGCCCAGGAGATCAGCGGCTGGCGCTCCAGCCTGGAGAAGGACAAGGCCCTGCTGGAGCTGGCCCTTCCCGCACTCCACCAGCTGGCCCTGGGCGGCACCGCTGTAGGAACTGGCCTCAACGCCCCCAAGGGTTTCGACACCGCCGTGGCTCAGGCGGTGAGTCAGCTCACCGGCAAGCCCTTTGTCACCGCTCCTAACAAGTTCCACGCCCTCACCAGCAAGGACGAGCTGGTCTTTGCCCATGGCGGCCTGAAGGCTCTGGCCGCCGACCTGATGAAGATCGCCAACGACGTGCGCTGGCTGTCCTCCGGCCCCCGGTGCGGCCTGGGCGAGCTCCATATTCCCGAGAATGAGCCCGGCTCCTCCATCATGCCCGGCAAGGTCAACCCCACCCAGTGCGAGGCGGTGACCATGGTGGCCGTTCAGGTCATGGCCAACGATGTGGCAGTGGGTATGGCCGCCTCCCAGGGCAACTTTGAGCTCAATGTCTTTATGCCGGTGTGCATCTACAACTTCCTCCAGTCGGTGCGGCTGCTGGCCGACGCTATGGACTCCTTCAACCGCAACTGCGCCGTGGGCATCACCGCCAACCGGGACAAGTGCCGCCACAACCTGCACAACTCCCTCATGCTGGTCACCGCCCTCAATCCCTACATCGGCTATGACAACGCCGCCAAGACCGCCAAGAAGGCCCACGCCGAGGGGATCTCCCTGAAGGAGGCCTGCGTCAGCCTGGGCTTCCTGACGGCGGAGCAGTTTGACGAAGTATTCCATCCGGAAGAAATGGTTTAAGAAAGAAGGCTTTTTCATGGATATCAATCAGCAGGCTCTGGACCTCCACTATCAGCTCCAGGGCAAGATCGAAGTGATCTCCCGCAAACCCATCCAGACCCGTGAGGACCTGTCCCTGATGTACACCCCCGGCGTGGCCGAGCCCTGCCGGGTCATTGCCAAGGACTACGAGCAGTCCTTCCGCCTCACCCGCCGGAGCAATCTGGTGGCCGTCATCACCGACGGCTCTGCCGTGCTGGGTCTGGGGGACATCGGCCCCGCCGCCGGTATGCCGGTGATGGAGGGCAAGTGCGCCCTGTTCAAGGAGTTCGGCGGGGTGGACGCCTTCCCCATCTGTGTGGACACCAAGGACGTGGATAAGCTGGTGGAGACCATCGTCCTCATTTCCAAGAGCTTCGGCGGCATCAATCTGGAGGACATCGCCGCCCCCCGCTGCTTTGAGGTGGAGCGCCGCCTGAAAGAGGTGTGCGATATCCCCGTGTTCCACGACGACCAGCACGGCACCGCCATCGTGGTGGCCGCCGCCATGCTCAACGCCGCAAAAGTCACCGGCAAGACCCTGGGCCAGATGAAGATCATCATCAACGGCGCCGGAGCCGCCGGCATTGCCATCGGCAAGCTGCTCATCTCCATGGGCTTCGGCAACATTGTCATGTGCGACTTGGGCGGCATCATCTGCGAGGGAGACGAGGGCCTCAACGCGGGTCAGGAGGAGATCTCCCACATCTCCAACCTGAACCACGAGCACGGCACCCTGGCCGACGCCCTCAAGGGAGCCGACGCCTTTGTAGGCGTGTCCCGGCCCAACTTGGTCACCGCCGAGATGGTGTCCACCATGAATCAGGGTATCGTCTTTGCCATGGCCAACCCCACCCCCGAGATCATGCCCGATGAGGCCAAGAAGGGCGGCGCCGTCGTCATCGGCACCGGCCGCTCCGACTTTCCCAACCAGATCAACAACGTGCTGGTGTTCCCCGGCATCTTCAAGGGCGCCCTGGCCGTCCGGGCCAGGGAGATCACTGAGGGCATGAAGATCCGGGCCGCCAAGGCTCTGGCCGCCCTGGTCACCGACGACCAGCTCACCGCCGCGTACATTCTGCCCTCCGCCCTGGATAAGACGGTGGCAGACGCGGTAGCCGACGCCGTGGCCCAGGAGGCCAGAGAACAGGGCATCGCCCGCATCTAAGCGCGTTCCAAACAGAAAACCCCCGTTCCGCCAAAGCGGAACGGGGGTTGTTTTGCGCCATCAATCAGCCGCTTCCTCAGCGGTTGCGATTGAAAATCTTGAAGATATCGTCGAAGGGATCGTCCTCGGCAGGTGCGGCGGGTGCTTCCTGACCGCCAGCGGGCTGCTGAGCAGGCTGGGCCCCAGTCTTCTTCTCCGCAGCGGCGGTGAAGGGCTTGTTGGGCATGGCGCCCTCCAGCTCCTCAAAGCCGGTAGCAATAACGGTAACCCGGATCTCGTCCTCCAGGGTGTCGTCGAAAGCGGCACCGAAGATGATGAGGGCGTCGGGATGGGCGGCCTGCTGCACCAGGTTGGCAGCGGTCTCCACTTCCTCCAGGCCGATGTCCACGGAGCCGGTAACATTGACCAGCACGCCCTTGGCGCCGTTGATGGAAGTCTCCAGCAGAGGGCTGGAAATGGCCATCTTGGCGGCCTCCTCGGCCTTGTTCTTGCCGGCGGCCCGGCCAACGCCCATGTGAGCCATACCGGCATTCTGCATGACGGCGGTCACGTCGGCGAAGTCCAGGTTGATGAAGCCGGTATTCTTGATCAGGTCGGAGATGGACTGCACCGCCTGACGCAGCACATCGTCGGCGATCTCGAAGGCATTCTGGAAGGTGATCTTCTGATCGGTGGCAAACTTCAGCCGCTCGTTGGGGATGATCACCAGGCTGTCCACCCGGGTACGCAGCTCCTCAATGCCCTTTTCCGCCTGCATCATACGCCGGCGGCCCTCAAAGTTGAAGGGCTTGGTGACCACGCCCACGGTGAGGATGCCCATCTCCTTGGCGATATCAGCCACGATGGGAGCCGCACCGGTGCCGGTGCCGCCGCCCATACCGGCGGTGATGAACACCATGTCGGCGTCCTCCAGGGCCTTGGAAACCGCGTTGCGGCTCTCCTCGGCGGACTTACGGCCCACCTCGGGGTCGCTGCCCGCGCCCTGACCGCCGGTGAGCTTTTCACCGATCTGAATCTTAAAGGTCGCACTGGAAACGGCAAGCGCCTGCTTGTCCGTATTCACAGCGATAAAATCAACACCCTTGGTTCCGGATTTCACCATCCGGTTGACTACGTTGTTGCCGCCGCCGCCGACACCGATCACCTTGATCGTGACCACATTATCCGGCCCGGTGTCCAGTCCAAACGCCATAACTGCTCCTCCTATGTAGAACGTATTCGTGAAAAACACACGTAGAAGAGGCAGGACCTGTTATCTTTGGTCCTCCTCATGGGAAGATACTATATCTAGTTGATTTATTGTATCTCTCTTTTGCTTCGAGGTCAATAGTTCCCGCCGGATTTTAGCAAAGTTTTGGAACATACGGGTGCCGAAGACCACCACTGCCGCCAGGTACAGAGGGATGCCCAATTTCTGCCCCAACCAGGTGAGAAAAGCGGCGATGGCGGCGTTTCCGATGGTGCCCGACAGGAACACCGACAGCCGGAACTGTTTTTCCAGCCGGGCGCAGTAGCCGCCCAGGGCGGAGTCCAGCGCCGCCAGCAGTCCGGCGGCCACATAGAGGGAATATTGACTGGGAATGGTCCAGGGCACCAGAATGCCCACCAGCACACCCACCAGCAAACCGATCAATTCCAGCATTTACTCGCCCCCCTCTTCACTCTCCGGCACCACAGTGTGGGCATATTGATACTCCACCGTGCCGTTGTACTTGGGGATGAGCAGCAGATCGCTGGCTGTCACCTTCACCGAAATGCCCCACTGGCTCAGCACATCCACCACGCCGTTGCGCATGGTAAGCGCGCTGTACAGGGTATCCGGATCGCCGATGGCAAAGATCACATAGGGGGCGGCATACCGCCGGCCATTCACCGTCACCACCGCGCCGGTACAGCGGATCTCACTGTTGGCCAGCAGACGCTCCCCGTTGAGGGAGATGGCCTCCGCCCCGGCGGAGCGCAGCTCGTTGACCACCGACAGCAGGTCGTTGTCGTGAATGAGATAGTCCGCCTCTTCACCGGTCACATTGCTCTGGGTGGAGTCCTCCAGGATTACAGTGACGCCCGGCCCCTCCACATCGGTGCGGCCGGCGGTGATCTCCAGCTGCTCCACTTCCTTCCGCAGGGCCTCGCTGCCCTCGTCGCCGGAGGCCGCCTGGTCCCGGTAAATCGCAAGCTCGCCCTGCAGCTGGGCCACCTGATCCTCCAGGGCGTCGTTCTGCTTGCTCTGCTCGTTATACAGCTCCTGCAGGGTCTCAAGGCGGCTGGCATTGGTGGCGTCCGCCGCACCGGTGAGCTGGACCGTCCGCAGCTGTGCTGCCAACAGATAGCCCACGATGATGCACACCACCACCACAGCAAACTCGCCTTTGTTGCGTCGTTTCTTTTCTGCCATGAAATACTCCTTGCTCTTATTGCTCCGGCGCCTGTTCCGGTACCGTGGGCGTATGGGACGGCTGGGCCGGCGCCTCCGGCTGGACCGATTCCTCCGGTTGCACGGATTCCTCCGGAGGAGTTGTGGTCTCCGTCTGGGTCTCTCCGCCAGAGCTCTCCGGCTGCTGCGTGGGCTCCGTGGGAACCTCCAGAGGACTCCAACCCTCCGGCAGCCAACGTTCGGGCAGCAGATGGATCTCCCGCTCATCATAATTCTGGTCCAGAGTACCCGTCCGGGGCAGGCCCCGCTCATCCATGGTCTCCAGGGCCAGCTTCAGCTCGTAGGTCTCCTCGTCAAAGTCGCCGTTCATGGGGAAGATCACCGTCAGATTTTCGCCGTAGCCGAAGCGGATCTCATTGCCGGAGGACAGATCGATAAAGCTCTTCAGGCTTCCTGTCATCACCCGGCCCCGAATGGCCTTCAAAAAGGCCTGGAGCCGCTCCAGCTTGTCCTGCTGCTCAAGGGCCACGGTGAGCACATTGCCCACCGTTGGGTTGACCGGGTCCAGGCCCAGCACCTGGGGCTTGCCCTGGACCAGAGCGGCATCTCCTACCTCCAGCAGCTTGCACTTGTCGTCCAGCAGCCAGTAACTGCCGCCGCTCTCTACCCAGGCTACACCGGTGCTCTCCGTCACCTCAAAAATCAGGGTGTCGGGCAATTTTCGGCTGATGGCCACGTCATCCACATAGGGCAGCTGAGTCAAAATCCGGTCGGCGATCTGGTACTTGTTCAGCGTGAACAGGTTGTCCCCCTTCTCCACGCCGGCAGCCGACAGAATCTCTTCCTGCGTATAACGGGAATTGCCTGCCACCACCATGGTGTTCACCCGGAAAAAGATGATGCAGCCTACCAAAATGGCGGCAAAGATGAGCAGAATGGACAGCAGCTTATAGAGGACGCCAAAGCGCCCCCGATTCCGCCGCCGTCTTTTTCTGTTCCGTCTTGCCGCCATTGTGCCGTTCTCCTGTTCTTTTTTCTCCATCCTCGCACAGAATGGTTGATTCTTTGCTAAGAAATTCTTACGATTTCCTCAAACTTATCTCACACCCGCCGGATCTGGGCCCCCAGCCGCTGCAAATCGTACTCCAGAGACTGATAGCCCCGGTCAATATGGTGCAAACCGGTGACGGTGGTGGTCCCCTCCGCCCCCAGAGCGGCCACTACCAGGGCGGCCCCGCCCCGCAGGTCGGAGGCCATAACGGTGGCTCCGTGGAGCCGGGACACCCCGTACACCACAGCCACCCGGCCTTCCACCCGGATGTCCGCCCCCATACGGATGAGCTCATCCACATGGCGGTACCGGCTTTCAAACATATTTTCCACAAAGACCGTGCAGCCGGTCCCCCCTGCCAGGGCCGCCATCAGAGGGGCCTGGGCGTCGGTGGGAAAGCCGGGATAGGGGGCCGTCCGCACCGGACGCACTCCCTTCAGCACGCCGCCACTTCCAAGGCAGATCCGGTCCACCTCACTGTGTACCTGGCAGCCGGCCTCCTTCAGCACTGCCGTCACCGTGGACAGGGTGCGCCAGTCTACGCCGGTTACCTCTACGTCGCCTCCCGCGGCGGCAGCCGCCGCCAGGTAGGTGGCAGCCACGATCCGGTCACCCATCACCCGATAGGCTCCGCCGTGGAGGGGGATGCCCCCTTCCACCGTAATGACCGAGCTGCCCGCCCCCCGGACCTGGGCGCCCAAAGCCTGCAAAAAGCCCTGGAGGTCCACAATCTCCGGTTCCCGGGCGGCGTTGGTGATGGTAGTGGTACCTTGAGCGCACACCGCTGCCAGCATGGCGTTCTCGGTGGCCCCCACGCTGGGCAGAGAGAGGACGATGTCCGCGCCCCGCAGCCTGCCGGAACAGGAAAGTCCCCCCTCCCGGTCCTCCACCCTGCCCCCCAGGGCACGGATGGCAGCCAGATGTAGGTCAATGGGGCGGGGTCCCAGCTCACAGCCGCCGGGCGCGCACAGCCGCGCCTGTCCCATCCGCCCCAGGATGGCCCCCAGGAAGATGACGGAGGAACGCATCTCCCGCATCAGAGCGTCGGGCACATCCCAGCGGCTGGGGGCGGAGGCGTCCACCACCACGCCGTCCCCCTGCCATTCCGCCCTGCAGCCCAGGTGGCGCAGGATGGCCAGGGAGGCCTCCACATCGGAAAGGCGGGGACAATTCTGGATCACACAGGCCCCCGGAGCCAACAGACAGGCGGCCAGGATGGGCAGCACACTGTTCTTTGCCCCGTGGACCATCACGGAACCCTCCAGCGGCCGGCCCCCTTCTATCACGTATGCACTCATAGCTTCCATCCTCCGCATTCAGGATTTATGTACGCCATCCTATGCGTCCGATGGAAGGCCGGTTCATTTTGCCCGCTTTTCCAACAATTCCTTCAGAGTCTGATAGATTTTTTCCGCCGCGTCGGGAGAGCCCATCTCCCGCAAAGCCCGGCTCATCTTTTCCCGGCGGTCGGGATCAGCCAGCAGCTGATGGACCAAATTGTAGAGCTTCTCACCGCTGGACTCGCTCTCGGGCAGCAGCACCGCCCCGCCGGCATTGGCCAGCACCCGGGCGTTCTTGGTCTGATGGTCGGCCACCACATTGGGGGATGGTACCAGCACCGCCGGCCGGGCGATGGCAGTAAGCTCCGCGATGGTGGAGGCACCGGCCCGGCAGAGCACCAGGTCGGCCGCTGCCATCACCAGAGGCATATCATAGATGTATTGCCGCACCTCAACGCCGGGATACTGAGCCAGGTCAACGCCCTGCTCTTTCAAACCGGCCAGGACCTGCTCATAGTTGCGGCCTGCGCCGTGGATGTGCCGCCAGGGCGCGCCCGCCCGGCATTCCCGGACGATACAGTCGGTGATCTGCTCGTTCATCACCTTGGCGCCCAGGCTGCCCCACACCGATACCACCAGAGGCCGTCCGTCGGTAAAGCCCAGCTTTTCCCGGGCCTCCTTCCGGTTATAGCGGAAGAAGTCCTCTCGAACTGGGGTGCCGGTCACCACCACCTTGGAGGGGGCGTCATAGTGGCTGCGGCTCTCCTCAAAGCCCACCATCACCGCATCCACCACCTTGGACAGAGTCTTGGTAGTAAGGCCGGGAACGGCGTTGGACTCGTGGACGGCGGTAGGGATCCCACGGGCTGCCGCCGCGTTGACCACGGGATAGGAGGCATAGCCGCCGGTACCCACCACCAGGTCGGGCCGGAACCGATCCAGAATAGCGTTGGCCTGCTTCTTGGACTTATTCATATTCAACAGGGTCTTAATGTTGTGTCCAATGGCCGCCGGGGTGATGGACCGCTGGAAGTTGGTAATGGTCACCGTCTGGATCTCATAGCCCTCCTTGGGCACCAGCCGGGTCTCCATACCGCCGTCGGCTCCCACAAAAAGCACCTGACAGCCCGGATTGCGGGCCTGAAACATCTGGGCCAGGGCCACCGCGGGATTCACATGACCCGCGGTCCCGCCGCAGGTAAAGAGGATTTTCATTTACCCATTTCCCTCCTGCATCGCACTATTCTTGTTTGGGCGCCGGTATTTGTCGTGATACTGACAATACCATACCCATCTCCGCCAACTGGATCATCAATGCCGTGCCTCCATAGCTGAAGAATGGCAAGGAGATACCAGTGGAGGGGATCAGGTTGGTGACCACAGAGATGTTCAGAAAAACCTGTACAGCCGTCAGGGTAGTAATGCCTACCACCAGCAGGGCACCGAAGCGGTCCCGGGCATGGACGGCGATCCAGTACCCCCGGATCACCAGCAGGATAAACAGCAGAATAACAATGGCCGCCCCTACAAAGCCCATCTCCTCGCACCAGATGGAGAAGATATAGTCGTTTTCCGACTCGGGCAGGTAGAGGAACTTCTGGCGGCTCTTGCCGAAGCCCACGCCCAGCAGGCCGCCGGAACCAATGGCATAGAGGGACTGGATGATCTGGAAGCCCTTGTCCCGACCATTCATTCCGTCGTTCCACGGGTCCTTCCAGATGGCCAGACGGGTAGCCATGTAGCTGGTCTGGGTCATGATGAAGAAAAGACCTGCTGCCGCCACGGCGCCGCCGCCGATAAACCAGTACAGCTTAATACCCGCGGCAAAGAGCACCGAGGCGCCCCCCACCAGCACCAGGATGGTACCCGACATATGGGGCTCCATCAGCATCAGAATGGCCACCAGACCCAGGATGAGGAAATAGGGGATGGGTTCCAGGACCCCCTTCTCATCCAGCCAGGCATAGAGGCCGCTGAGGGGGTGGCGGGGCGGCAGCCGCTTGTGCTTCTCCGTATTGCGCTTGGACAGGCGGGCCGCGAAGTACATGATGACGCCCACCTTGGCGATCTCAGAGGGCTGGAAACCGCCGATGATGGGCAGACTGATCCACCGCTGGGCACCCACGGTGCTCTTGCCGTAGCCGAAGGGAATGACCAGCACCAGCAGGATAATGGAGATGCCCAGCACGAAAATGGACAGACCACGGAAGGTCTGATAGTTGATCTTGGAGATCAGGAACATGGCGATCAGGCCCACCACGCCAAACCCAGCCTGCTTGATAAAATAGTTGGCCGGATCCAGCCCCTCCTGCATGGCGGTGGGATAAGACGCAGAAAACACCGCAATCACGCCAATGGCGGTAAGGATCACCACCAGCATCAGAAACGGGATGTCGATAGGCCCCCGGGCCAGCTGCTGCATCACCGTCAGGTCTCGTCTGCGTTTTACCATGGTCTGTCACCTCCCGTATCACGATGCCAATGGGTCAGCGGTACATGACCCCCCAGAAAGCCAGCGCGCACATCACCAGGGTAATCCCGGTAAACACGCAGAACAGTTTGACCTCACTCCAGCCGCCCATCTCCAGATGGTGGTGGAGGGGGGCCATGCGGAAGATCCGCTTACCGTGGGTCAGCTTAAAGTATCCAACCTGTATAATGTCGGACAGGGTTTCCGCAATGTAGATGATGCCCACCAGGATGAGCACCAGGGGGATATCCAGCGCAAAGGCCAGGCCGCACACCGCGCCGCCCAGGAAGAGGGAGCCGGTGTCGCCCATGAATACCTTAGCAGGATGGAAATTGTAGATCAGGAAACCGGCCAGGCCGCCCAACAGAGCACCGGAGAAAATGCCCAGCTCATAGTGGCCCCACCAACAGGCCACGGCGGTAAAGAAGAGCATCACCGGCATGGTAACGCCGCTGGCCAGGCCGTCGATGCCGTCGGTGATGTTGACGGCGTTGACACAGCCCACCATGACAAAGGCGGCAAAGACCATGTACACCGGCCAGGGCACCGACAGGGTCACGTTGAAGAAGGGGATATACAGATCGGGGGTCAGATAGCCGAAGTTGCGCATGAGCACAGTGAACAGGATGGCTGCCGCCAGCTGCAGAATGAACTTCTGGGGGGCGGTCAGGCCGGTGTTCTCATGCTTCTTTACCTTAAAATAGTCGTCGATATAGCCGATGATGCCAAACACCAGGGCAAAGAGCAGAACAAATCCGCCGCCGAACTTCCCAGCGGCAAAATCCTGCCAGCTCAGAGCGGCCACCGCCACGATGGCGGCGATGATAAACATGAGTCCGCCCATGGTGGGGGTACCCTGTTTGGACATATGCCAGGTGGGGCCAATCTCCTTGATGGACTGGCCAGCCTTCATGCGCCGCAGCACGGGAATGAGCACCCGGCCCGCCAGAGCGGCCACCACAAACCCGATCAGGCAGCTGATGACGATCCTCAACATCTCTTTTGCAACCTCCAAAGCCTCTTACAGCTCAAATTTTGTCCGTTCCAAATGGACCAACGTGGTATTCTATCACAGACTGTCCCTGGTTTCCACTCTAAAATGCAACAAAGTTCTGCTTCTCTCCGGCAAAAAAGGCAGCCACTTCCTCCCGCTCATCCAGATGGTGCTGCACGCCGTCGATCTCCTGGTAGGTCTCATGGCCTTTGCCCGCCAGCACCACCGTATCCCCAGCCTGGGCAAGGGAGAGGGCCAGGGCAATGGCCCTCCGCCGGTCAGGCTCCACATGGCACTGGGCTCCGGTGCCCTCCATCCCCTTCAGGATGTCCTGAATAATGGCCTGGGGCTCCTCGGTGCGGGGGTTATCGGAGGTAACCACCGCCACATCGGCCAGCTGCCCGGCGGTGGCTCCCATCTGGGGGCGCTTGGACCGGTCCCGGTCACCGCCGCAGCCAAACAGACAGATCACCCGGCCTTTGGTAAAGTCTCGGACGGTGGTAAGAATGTTCTCCAGAGCATCCGGGGTATGGGCATAGTCAATGAGCACTGTGTAGTCCGCCGGTACCGGCACCACCTCAATGCGGCCCTTCACTCCCTTGGCATTGGCCAGAGAGGAGGCAATCTGACCCAGAGGCAGACCCAGGGTCAGGCCGCAGGCAATGACGCCCAGGGCGTTGTAGATGGTAAAGCCGCCGGGAATAGGTAGGCGGACCCGGGCAATGGCGTCCATGGTCACTGCCTCAAACTCCACCCGGTCGGGGAAAAGCCTCAGATTCTTGGCGGTGAGATCGGCCTCATCCCGGCTCTCAGAGTAAGTAAAAGAAGGACAGGGTACGCTCTGGGCGTAATACCGTCCGGCCTCATCGTCCAGGTTAAGTACCGCTGTACCACACTGGTGAAACAGCAGGCCCTTGGCCTGCCGGTAGGCCTCCATGGTTTTGTGGAAGTCCAGATGATCCTGAGTCAGATTGGTGAAGATACCAGCCCGAAAGGAGATGCCGTCCAGACGATGAAGCACCAGGGCGTGGGAGGAGGCCTCCATCACCACATGACTGCATCCGGCATCCGCCATCTCCCGCAGCAGCTTCTGCACCTCCCAGGACTCCGGAGTGGTGCGGTGGGCAGGCAAAACCTCCTGGCCGATCATATTCTGGTTGGTGCCGATGAGGCCGACTTTCGCCCCCAGCACCCCCTCCAGCATGGCTTTCAGCAGATAGGTGGTGGTGGTCTTGCCGTTGGTACCGGTGACAGCCAGCACCGTCAGTTCCTCCGCTGGATGTCCAAACCAGTTGGCGGAAACCGCGGCCAGGGCCGCCCGTGGGTCCTCCGTCACCAGCCACGGGCCCTCTTCCGCCGGCGGGCGGCGGCACAAGATGGCCGCCGCCCCCTGATCCAGCGCCTGCTGAATGTACTTGTGGCCGTCGGTCTTGTAGCCCGGCAGGGCCACGAAGAGGCAGCCGGAGATCATATCTCGGGTGTCATAGCAGATGCCTGAAATTTCCACATCCTGGATGTGACGGGCCGTTAGCTTCACACCCGCCAGCACTTCATTCAGCTTCATGCTCACACCCCGCTTTCTCCCCACAGGGGAAGGTAATTACAGGCCCGCGCCGCTGGCCGTGGAGTCGGTAAAGCGCACCTCAATGGTGGTGCCCCGGTCCACGCTGGTACCCGCCGGGGTGGATTGCTCATAAGCCACCACAGTGGAACCGAACTCAGAGGCGCCGCTGGCCTTCAGGTAGAGGCCCTGGGCGGACAGCTTGGCCTTGGCCTGCTCTACGTTCAGGCCGATGACGCTGGGCACCTGGACCTGGTCGGTGGGAACTTCGGCGCCCATATAGACCACCACTTCGCTGCCGCCGGGGATGGATGCTCCCTTGGCCGGGATCTGGCCGGTGACGGTGTCGCCGTCGCCCACCACCCGGATGGACAGGTTATTCTTCTTCAGGGATGTGGTGGCGTCAGCCAGATTCAGACCGGTCAGGTTGGGTACCATCACATCGGCGGTGGCAGAGTAGCTCTTCTCCACGCCCAGATAGTCCAGAATCTTTTCCATCAGCTCGCCAGCCTTGAGGGCAGCCATATTGCCGCCGCTGATGTACCAGTTGTCCGCCGTATAGTTGGAGCCGGGGCTCACCGGCTTGGGGCTGTCGTAAGCCAGCAGGATGACCACCTGGGGATCGTCCGCCGGGGCGAAGCCCAGGAAGGAAACGATGGTGTGGTCGTCGCCCTTCAGGGTCTGGGAGGAACCGGTCTTACCGCCGATGCGGTAGCCCTCCACGGCGGCGTTCTTACCGGTACCGCCGTCCACCACCTTTTCCAGGATGGCCCGGCACCGCTCGCTGGTCTGCTCGCTGATGACCTGCCGCACTTCGGTGGGCTCGGTGTGCTGGAGTACGTTGCCGTCGGCGTCGGTGATCTGGCTCACCACATAGGGCTGCATCAGGTGGCCGCCGTTGACCACGGCAGAGGCGGCGGTGATGAGCTGCAGGGGGGTAACCTGGAAACGCTGGCCGAAAGAGGCCACCGCCAGGTCTACATTGGTAAAATCGTCCCGGCTCCAAATCACGCCGGTGGTCTCACCCTGCATATCGATTCCGGTCTTTTCCAGGAAGCCGAAGTCCTCCAGATAGTCGTAGAACTTCTCCGCTCCCAGCCGCTTGCCGATCTCGATGAAGGCAGGGTTACAGGAGTTGGCCACCGCTTGGGTCAGGTCCTGGTCACCGTGGCCATCGCGCTTGGAACAGCGGATGGGGTCACCGTTCCACCCATCTACCTGGGCCACACCGCTGCAGTAGAAGTGGTCGCTCTCACTGATCACGCTCTCCTCCAAGGCGGCAGCCAGCACGATGGACTTGAAGGTGGAACCTGGCTCATAGGAGCTGGTTACCGCCTTGTTGGCCCACTGGCTGTAAAGGACCTCCTTCTCCGCCTCCTGGACGGCCGCGTCGTAGGCCTCCTGAGCGGTGGCGCCCTCAGCCAGCGCCTTCGTATAGGCCTCCTCCTTGGTGTATCCGCCGCTCTTGATGTCCTCCAGATACTGGAGAAGCACCGGGTCGCTGACAGTCCAGGGATCGTTCAGATCAAAGGTGGGGGAGTTGGCCCAACCCAGGATGGCCCCAGTGTTGGGGTCCATTACCAGGCAGAAGGCACCGTCTTGTATATCGAACTGCTCCACACCCTCCTGGAGGATACTCTCACAGTAGGACTGAATGGTGGCGTCGATGGTGAGGGTCAGATTGTTGCCGTCGGTGGCGTCGTAGTAGTCCTCAAAGCGGTAGAGCAGCTCGGTGCCCACACCGTCCTTGGCGGTGACCACCCGGCCGGTCTGACCGGACAGTTCCTCTTCGAACTGGGCCTCCAGGCCGTAGGCGCCCACATTGTCGGTATTGGGGTTGACCCAGCCCACCACATGGGCTGCCAGGCTTCCCTTGGGGTAGTACCGCTTGCTGGTGGGCATCAGGTAGATGCCGTGGGACAGGTGATTCTCGGTGATAAATTCCTGTACCGCCTCCGATTCCTCTGGCTCCACCCGGTATTTGATGATCTCATACTGGGAGTTCTTGTTCTCCAGATGCTTCATCACATCCTCAACTTCCAGGTTCAGGATGGACGCCAGGTTCTCCGCCACAAACTGGTCGGTAGGCTCCGGATAGTCGGGCAGCGTGCCGCCATTCTCCTGAGAGTCCTCCACCTTCTCCCGATAGGTCTCCTGAGTCTCCAGCAGATCCTTGGGGGAAAGCTGCACATTGTACACCGTGGCGCTCATGGCCAGCACAGCCCCCTGGCTGTCATAGATGGTGCCCCGGTTGGCAGTAACGGTGCTGTCTCTGGTTTGCTGCTGCACCGCCAGTTCCTGATAGTAGTCATGCTGACTGATCTGGATCTGCCACAGTTTGAAAAACAGGGGGATAAACACCACCAGTCCGAACAGCACCATCAGGAACAGGCTGCGGATCAGAATGGTGCGGTTGGCCCGCCGGTCCGGCTTCTGCCGGATGATTCGAGTGCCTTTCTTTCTTTTTTCTGCCATTTCCGGCTCACCTCGCTTGGGATCATACAGCACTTGTATGCTGCTCCACGGCTTGAAATACCGCAGGAGGGCGTAAGAAAATTTCTTTTCTTACGCCCTCTCTCTCACTCACTTGCTGCCTTCTGCTATAGGCGTTCAAGGACGCCCGCTTCCTTTTCTGCCCGCTGATGCAGTATATGGCGCTGATCAACTGAAATATTCCACAATCTCCGTAAAGATGGAATGCATACTCTCCACGGCCCCCTCCACACCGGTGGCCTCCTCTTCCTGCTGGAAGTAGGTCACCGAGTCAGGCTCGGACAGGTCCACGTAGATGATCTGACCATTCTGGGGCTTGACCATGGCGCCGCTGTCGGTCAGGTTCTGCTCGATGCTCTCCAGATCGTAGGCCAGCTCATACTGGGCCCGCAGCTTGGCCTCCTCCGTCTTCAGGCCGGTCAGATCAGACCGCAGGCTTACCACCTGATCGGAGATCACCGCCAGCTGTACATAGCTGAACAGCAGCAGCACCGCGAAAACCAGTACCGCCAGGAAACCCACCACGGCAAAGGGAGAGACGATACCCGCCTCCCGTACCCGAACCTTGGGACGGACCACCGCACGTTCCCGGGGCCGGACCAGCGGACGGGGACGCAGGACCTCTTCCTGCTCCAGCTGCCGGGCTGCGGAGCCGTCATACATGGGGAAAGGGATGGTATCATATTTGGAATATTTTCTGCGCTTCACGGCAGTTGCCATGGCTGCTCCACTCCATTCTCATTTGTAAATCTGCCGTTATCTCTCTCTCAGCTTCTCCGCCACCCGCAGTTTGGCGCTGCGGGCACGGGGATTCTCTTCCAGTTCTTCCGGGCCGGATACAATGGGCTTCCGGGTAATCAATTTAATCTGAGGCTTTTTCCCACACACACATACCGGGAAATCGGGGGGACAGGTACAGCCTTTGGCATACTCCGCCAAACCGTTCTTGACGATGCGGTCCTCCAGAGAGTGGAATGAGATCACCGCCAGCCGGCCGCCGGGGTTGAGGCGGGGCACTGCGGAGCGTACCATTTTGTCCACCGAGCCCAGTTCGTCGTTGACTGCGATGCGGATGGCCTGAAAAGACCGCTTGGCAGGGTGCTGCTTCTCCCGCAGGGCGGAGGCGGGCATGGCCCCCTTGATGATGTCCACCAGTTCCAGGGTGGTCTCCACCGGCTTTTTCTCCCGGGCACGCACAATGGCTCCCGCAATGGCGGAGGAATAGCGCTCCTCGCCGTACTGCCACAGAATGCGCCGCAGTTCCTCCTGAGGCCACTCATTCACCACGATGCGGGCGGTCAGTCCGTCGGACTGGTCCATCCGCATATCCAGCGGCGCGTCCGCCATATAGGAGAAGCCTCTGGAGCCGTCGTCCAGCTGGGGAGAGGACACACCCAGGTCGAAGAGCATTCCGTCCACGCCCTCCAGACCCAGCTTGTCCAGAATGGCGTCCAGTTCGCAGAAGTTGCTGTGGACCAGGGTAACCTTGTCCCGCCATTGGGCCAGCCGCTCTTCCGCCGCGTCCAGGGCCGCCTGGTCCCGGTCCACGCAGATCAACCTGCCGCTGGTCAGCTGCTTGACAATCTCCCGGCTGTGGCCTGCCCGGCCCAGGGTGCCGTCCAGATAAATGCCATCCGGCTTGATATTCAGCGCTTCAATACATTCCGCCAGCAGTACCGGCTTGTGAGAAAATCCCGTTTCACTCATCTCAGAACCCCAGCATCTCCATACAGGCGGACATCTTCTCCGGCGTCATTTCTTCCTCTTCCTGGGCCTGCCAGGCATCGGCACTCCAGATCTCGGCCCGATCATTGACGCCGATGATGACCACGTCCTTGTCCAGTCCGGCATACTTCCGCAGCTTCTGGGGAATCACAATACGGCCCTGACTGTCCAGTTCGCACTTAGCGGCATTGGCAAAGAGGGGACGCATAGCCTTAGACTGGCTCATGGGAAGGGAAGAAAATTTTTCTGTAAACCGGTCCCAGGTGGATTGGGGATAGATGGCCAGACAGGCGTCCACGCCCATAGCCAGATAAAAGGTGACCCCCAGTTCCTCCCGGAGTTTGGCGGGAATGAACAGGCGTCCCTTGCCGTCGATGCTATGCTCGTAGGTACCGGTCACGCCCTTCACTTCCCTCCACTTTGGTGTTTTTGAGCGGGGTTTTCCCCCATTTTGCTCCACCGTCCCCTTCAGTATAAAGGTTCTGTAACGGAATTGCAATAGTTTTTTACTCTTTTTTAACCCCCAAACTCCCTGTTTTTCATACGAAAGTCGTGCTTTTTTGCATCAAAAACATATGTTCGATCTCTTTTCGTTTCCAATCGGCAGCAAAAAGCACCATACCTGGTGGTATGGTGCAAAAAAAATCACAATTTTATCGTATTATGTAAATAGGATAATGGAAAAAAACGGCTCCCCGCCGCAGTGGGGCAGGGAGCCGTTTTGCTGTTATTCGTCGGCCTCAGCGTCGTAGGGCTGACGGCTGTTCTGGGGGCTGCTGCCGCCGGCCACCGCCCGGAACCGGGCGCGGGACTTCTTGATCTCGTCATAGGCCTCGGCCACCGCCTCCTCGGTGCGGCGGAGGGCGTCCTCACAGTAGTCGTTGGCCGCCTTGCGCAGGTCCCGGCTGCGCTCTTCGGCGGTACGCATCATCTCATTGGCCTTCTGCTTGGTCTGGGCCAGCAGTTCGTTCTCAGACACCATCTGGCGGGCCTGCTCCTCGGCCTGCTTGCGGATGAGCTCGGCCTCCCGCTTGGCGGAATTGATATAGTCGGTACGGGCGGCGATCAGCTTCTTGGCCTCGCTGAGCTCCATGGGGAACTGACCCCGCACTTCATCCAGCAGATCCAGAGCCTTGTCCCGCTCCAGAATGCATTTATCGCTGCTCAGGGGCATATTTTTGGCGTCTTCAATCATCTCATAGAGCATATCCAGTAATTCTTCCACACCGGTGGCCATCAGCGATCCCTCCCGCTTTCGATTTTTTGCCGGACATCCTCGATGATCTCACGGGGGAGAAAGTCCGACAGATCCGCTCCGTAACGGGCCATTTCCTTGACCACGCTGGAGCTGACATAGGTGTACTTGGCGCTGGACGGCAAAAACATGGTCTCCAGCCTGGGATTGAGTTTTCGATTGATGAGGGCCATCTGCAGCTCATTCTCATAATCGGACACCGCCCGCAGACCCTTCACCAGAGTACAGGCCTTCTTCTGCCGGGCGTACTCCGCCAGCAGAGTGGAGGAGCAATCCACCTCCACATTGGGCAGCTTAGTCACCACCTTGCGGATGAGCTCCGTGCGCTCCTCCGGGGTGAAGAGGCCCCGGTTCACCTTCTCCGAGTTCACCAGCACGCAGACGATGAGCCGGTCAAAGCAGACGGCTGCCCGCTTGATAATATTGAGATGCCCCAGCGTGATGGGATCAAAGCTGCCGGGGTAGATGGCTGTCTTCATAAGGGCTTCACATCCTGTTGCCGACGGTACGGTGATAGAGGGTGAGTTTGATCTTGCCGTAGCGGTACTCCCGGCCCTTCTCGTAGGGGCCTTCCAGCTCCGGCAGCACCGACTCGGCGGTGCTTTCGCAGACTATTATACCATTTTCCGTCATGATGTCAATCTTGGCGATGGTCTCCAGGGCCTTTTCCAGCATACCGGTGCCGTAAGGCGGGTCCAGGAATACCAGGTCAAATTTCTCCCGGCAGCCGGTGAGAAAGGCCAGATAATCCCCCTGGATCACCTTGGCACTGTCCGCCAGCTTGGTGTGGGCCAGATTTTCCCGTACCACCGCTGCGGCTTCCCGCCGCAGATCCACGAAGGTGCAGAAGGCCGCCCCCCGGGACAGGGCCTCGATGCCCATCTGGCCGGTGCCGGCAAACAGGTCCAGCACCTGCCGGCCCTCGATGTCGAACTGAACGATATTGAAAACCGATTCCTTCACCTTGTCGGTGGTGGGCCGGGTCTCCAGGCCGGGCAGCTCTTTCAGCTTACGGCCCCGGGCAATTCCGGTGATCACTCTCATGTGGGTCCTTCCCCTTTCGGATGAAAATAGTCAAATACCGCTTGAGCGGTGTTTTTGGGCACCACCTCCGCCAGCTGGGCCTGGGTGGCTTCCCGGATCTTCTTGATGCTCTTGAAATGCTTAAGCAGGTCGCTCCGCCGCTTTTCCCCCACACCGGGGATCTGATCCAGCACCGAGCCTTTCACCCGCTGGTTCTGCTGCTGACGGTGGAACTCGATGGCAAAGCGGTGGGTCTCCTCCTGGATCTGGCCGATGAGGGAGAAAATGGCCTGATTACCCTGGATGCCGATCTCCCTACCCTCCGGCGTCACCAGGGCCCGGGTACGGTGGCGGTCGTCCTTCACCATGCCAAAGATGGGAATGGACAGTCCCAACGTCTCCAGCACCTTCACCGCCACATTGGCGTGATTGACGCCGCCGTCGATGAGCAGCAGGTCAGGCTTGTCCGCGAATTTCTCGTCCCCTTCCAGGTAGCGCTTGAACCGCCGTGTCAGCACCTGTTCCATGGAGGCGTAATCATCAGGGCCGTCCATATCCTTCAGCTTGAAATGACGGTAATCCCGCTTCAGAGGACGGGCATTCACATACACCACCATAGAGGCCACGATGTCGTCGGCGCCCTGGTTGGAGATGTCGTAGGACTCGATGCGCCGGGGCGGCTCCTCCAAATCCAGCATCTTCCCCAGCAGCTCCATCAGCTTGCTCTGCCGCTCCTCCCGAGTGGTCCAGCGCTCCACTTCCTCCACCGCGTTCTTGTTGGCCAGACGGATCAGGTCCATCTTGGCCCCCCGCTGGGGGGTCACCAACTCCACCTTGCGGCCTGCGTCCTCGGACAGCATCCGCATCAGAGGCACTTCGTCCTCCAGCTCACAGGGCAGCAGGATCTGCCGGGGCAGGTTTCCCCGGCCTCCATAGTATTGCCGCACCAGGGCGGACAAAATGTCCGCTGTTTCCTCCTCCATGGGGGTATCGATCAGGTCCCAGTCCTTGGCGGCCAGCTCGCCCTCCACAAAGTGGAGCACCACAAAGCAGCTCTTGGTGGCCTCTCCCTTGTGGAAGCCTACCACGTCGGTATCGGCCAGGGAACCGGCCACCACCTTCTGCCGCTTGCCCAGCAGTTCAATGGCCTTATAGCGGTCCCGCAGTTCGGCGGCCTTCTCAAAGCGCAGCTCCTCGGCGGCCAGCTCCATCTCCGCCTTCAGCTCGTCCCCCACCTCCTGAAACTTGCCCTCCAGCAGGCGGACGGCCTGGTCGATGGCCTCCCGGTAGCGGCTCTGATCCATGTCCTTCCGGCAGTAGCCGTCGCACTGGCCCATGTGGTAGTTGAGGCAGGGCCGCTCCTTGCCGATGTCCCTGGGAAACTTTTTGTTACAGGAGGGCAGGCGCAAGGCCACCCGCAGGGCGTCGATAATATTCTGGGTGTTGCCTCGGCTGCCGTAGGGACCGAAGTACCGGGCCCCATCCTCCGCCGCCCTGTTGGCTAGAGAGAACTTGGGGTACTCCTCCTTCACCGTCAGCCGGATGTAGGGATAGCCCTTGTCGTCCTTGAGCAGGATGTTATACCGGGGCTGGTGGCGCTTGATAAGGGAATTTTCCAGCACCAGGGCCTCAAACTCGGAGTCAGCCACAATGACGTCAAAGTGGTCGATCTGGCTTACCATGGCCCGGGTTTTTTCGGTGTGGGAGGCCAGGTTGGCAAAGTATTGGCTCACCCGGTTCTTCAAGGCCTTGGCCTTGCCCACGTAGATGACCACATTTTTGGCATCCTGCATGATATATACGCCCGGCTTCAGCGGCAGGGCATGGGCTTTCTCTTTTAATTCGTCAAAGGTCATAATAGAAGCTACAGGCCCTCCTCTTTGCCAGGCTTATTATGCCCTGCCGCTGGGAGCGGCAGCGACCCGGCGCTCTGCGCCGTCCGAGCGTTTGGCCTCAGGCCAAACCTCGCCACAGGGGCAATTCACTTGCCCCGAGGATGTAAAATCATCCCCTGGGGGTCCCCAAAAGCGCCCCACGCTTTTGGGGGGATGGGGCATGGGCTTTCTCTTTTAACTCGTCAAAGGTCATAGCAAAAACTACAAGCCCTCCTTTCTGCCGTACATGGCAACCCTACTATCAAAAAAAGCGCCGCAGATGCGGCGCTTTTTTCTCTCGCTTTGGTCGCTTACTCAGAGAAGTTGGAGGAGATCAGCTCGATGAGAGCCTCCACAGCTTCCTTCTCGTCGGGGCCGTCTGCAATGAGGTTAATGGAAGTCCCCTTGACGATCCCCAGAGAAAGCACACCCAGCAGGCTCTTGGCATTGACTCTCCGCTCGTCCTTCTCCACCCAAATAGAGCTCTTGAACTCATTGGCCTTCTGGATGAAGAACGTAGCCGGTCTGGCGTGCAGGCCGACCTGGTTGTTCACAACTGCCTCTTTCATATACATAGCGTTTCCCCCCAAGATGCATTCGCATACTTCGTATAATAGGATAGCAAATTTATCCCAAACCGTCAATGACAAAATGCACAAAATCCGTGCAAGAATCTGTTTTGAATGACGAACCCTCTGGTTTTATTTCCGAATCAGAACGGAAACTCCATCACCGCAGCTCGGCGATGGTCACACCATCCTCCCCTTCGCCGTAGCGGCCGGGGCGGAAGGACTTCACATAGCGGCTGCGCTTGAGGTGCTCCCGCACCGCCTTGCGCACCGCACCGGTGCCCTTACCGTGGATGATGCGCACCTCGTTAAGCCGGCCCAGAACCGCGTTGTCCAGGAACAGGTCCAAGGCGCCGATGGCCTCGTCGGTCATCATGCCCCGCAGATCCACCTCGGGAGAGGCTCCCAGGGAGCGCAGCTTGTGCTCCGCCCGGGCCACCACCTTCTTGGCGGCCTTGACGCTCTCCCCTTCCACCACCCGGACCTCGTCCTGCTTGGCGGTGATCTTCAGGATACCGGCCTGAAGCTGGAGGGAGCCGTCCTTGTTGACGGAGAGCACGGTAGCCTGGGTGCCCATCTTCACCAGCTCCACTGTATCGCCAGCCTGGGCGGGGCGGGTGGGCGGCGGGACGGGTGCCTCGGGCCGCTGGCCCAGCTTGCCTTCGGCCTCGTTGAGGCGATGGCGCAGCCCTGCCCGCTCATCGTTGATCTTCTGCCAGTCCTCTTCCTTCCGCTGGCGGCGGCGCATTTCATTGAGTTCCTTGAACACCTGGTCGGCGGTATTCCTGGCCTCGTCCAGAATAGCCCGGGCCTCCGCCTGGGCCTTCTCCACCGCCTTCCGGCGCTGGGCGTCCATCTGGGCCTTGTACTCCCGGGAGGCCTTGGCGGTCTCCTCCATCTCCCGGCGGAGGCGTGCTGCGGCCTCCTTCTCCTTCTCCATCTCCTGGCGCTGTTCGTCCAGCTGGGTGAGCACATCCTCAAAGCGAACGTTCTCCGCGTCAATGCGGGCGGCGGCCTTCTGGATGATGGACTTGGGCAGGCCCAGCCGCTCAGAGATGGCAAAGGCGTTGGACTTGCCGGGGATGCCGATGAGCAGCCGGTAGGTAGGCGCCAGGGAGTCCACGTCGAACTCGCAGGAGGCGTTCTCCACTCCCGGGGTGGTCATGGCATACACCTTCAGCTCGGCATAGTGGGTGGTGGCGGCCACCAGGGCCCCCATCTCCCGGGCGGACTCGATGATGGCGGCGGCCAGAGCCGCGCCCTCGATGGGGTCGGTACCAGCACCCAGTTCGTCGAAGAGGATGAGGGTGCGGTCGTCCGCCTCCTGCAAAATGCCCACAATATTCACCATATGGGAGGAAAATGTGGACAAGTTCTGGGCAATGGACTGCTCATCACCGATATCGGACAGCACCCGGTCAAAGACTTTTACACAGCTGCCGTCCCCCACGGGGATGTGGAGGCCGCACTGGGCCATGAGGGTCAAGAGGCCGATGGTCTTGAGGGTGACGGTCTTGCCGCCGGTGTTGGGGCCGGTAATCACCAGGGTATCGAAGCTCTCCCCCAGCATCAGGTCGTTGGCCACCGCCTTGTTGGGGTCCAGCAGGGGGTGGCGGGCCTTCCGCAGATAGAGGCCCTGGTCGGACAGCCGGGGCGCGCCTGCCCGCATCCGATAGGCCAGCTTGGCCCGGGCAAAGATCACGTCCAGGATGATGAGCAGGTCATAGTCCTGGCTGATGTCCTCTTTGTACTGGGCGCACTGGGCAGACAGCTCCGCCAGAATGCGCTCGATCTCCTTCTCCTCCTTGGCCTGCAATTCCCGCAGCTCGTTGTTGGCCTTCACCACCCCCATGGGCTCGATGAAGAAGGTGGAGCCGGAGGAGGACACGTCGTGGACCAGGCCGGGCACGTCGTTCTTGTGCTCCGACTTCACCGGCACCACGTAGCGGTCGTTGCGCTGGGTAATGATGGACTCCTGGAGGTACTTGGACTGGTTGGATGAGATCAGCTTGTTCAGGATGTCCCGCACCTTGGAGGCGGTAGCCCGGATGTGCCGCCGGATGGAGGCCAGCTCCGGGCTGGCGGCGTCGGCAATCTCATCCTCCCCCACGATGGCCCCGGTGATGCGCTCCTCCAGGAACCGGTTGGAGGTAAGAGAGCGGAACAGGTGGTCGATGCAGGTCTTGGCCCGGTCCCCCTCTCCTTCGCCATACTCCTTGGCGGAGCGGGCGGAGCGCAGCACGGCGGCAATGTCCAGCAGCTCCCGTGTATTGAGGGAGCCTCCCATGTTGGCCCGCTGGAGGGAGGCTCCCACCGGACGCACACCGGAGAAGGAGGGCGAGCCCCGCAGAGCAGTCATATTCACCGCAGCGGTGGTCTCGTCCAGAGCCCGCTGCACGTCGTCCACATCAGTCAGGGGGCGCAGGGCCAGACAGCGGTCCTTGCCCTCCTCGGTCACCGCCTGGTCGGCCAGCTTTTCCAGCACCCGGGGCAACTCCAAGGTCTGAATAGATTTTTCAAATAAATCGGTCATGTAGGTTCTCCAAATCGCATGATATCAAGGGGCGGTCCAGTGTGCCGCCCCTGTAGGTTATCCCATCAGTTCGCATTTCAGGGTGATGAGGGCCCGGCCACCCACCCGTACCTTGACGCCGTTCTCATCCTCGGTGATGCGGCTCAAAATCTCGGAGGGCTTGCCCATCTTCTCCCCCTGAACGAAGCGGTTGTCCGCACCGGCCTGGATCAGGCCCCGGCGGAACAGGTAGTAGGTCAGGGCCCCGTTGGAGGTGCCGGTGGCAGCCTCCTCCGGAATGGCGTACAGGGGGGCGAAGTTGCGGCAGTGGGCCGCGGCGTCCGGGGTGTGGGGGCAGAACATATGCACGCCTACCACATTGTAGTGCTCCGACAGTCGGGTGACTTCCGCCTCATTCTGCACCGCCTTGTCCAGGGTCGCCAGGTCACGCACCGGCAGCAGGATATCCATCAGCCCGGTGCTCACCGCCTGGGGCTCCAGCCCCTCCGGCCGGTGGGCCAAAGACAGACCATAGGCAGCATACAGTGCCTGTTGCTCCTCTTCCGAAAAGGCAGGGCCGTCGGTGGGCGGGGCCATATCCATCCACACGGCGTCCGCTCCCACCCCGATCTCCAGATCCCCGGAGCGGGTGTGGAGGGCGTAATCGCCGGGGGTAATGGCCCCGGTGTCCCGCAGGACAGTGAAGGCGGCGATGGTGGCATGGCCGCACAGGTCTACCTCCTCCACCGGGGTGAAATAGCGGATGTGGAAGGAGTTTTCCCCGGTCCGGCGGACAAAGGCGGTCTCGGAGTGCTTCAGTTCCCCGGCCAGTGCGCGCATCAGCCCTTCCTCCGGGAAGTCCCCCTCCCCCAGCAGGGTCACACCGGCCTGATTGCCGGAAAAGCGCACGGTGGTAAAGGCGTCTGCCACATACAGTTCCATGTTACATCCCCGCTTTCAGTTCATGATAAAAATCCAGGGTGCGGAATCCCCGGTCCAGCTGGGTGCGCAGGAAGCCCTCACACACCCGGGCCAGGCAGTCCAGCCCCCCTTGGTCCAGTTGAAAGGAGAACAGCCGCTTGGGATCGCCGTAGAGAATGTGCCGCAGGGCGGACAAGGTTCCCTCCGTCAGGGGCAGGGAAATGCCCTCCCCCACCTCGCTTTTGCAGGAGGCACAGTGGAGCACGCCCTCCGCCAGGTTCAGCATGGGCTTTTCCGGGTCAGGCCTGCCGCATACCGCGCAGGCATCGACAAGAGGCTCATAGCCCTCCAGGGCCATGAGCTTCATCTCATAGGCTCCCTTCACCAGAGCCTGGGGCTTGTTCAGCTTGTCCAGGGCGTGAAGGCTGTTCAGAATCAGGGACATAGCGGCGGGATCGGGCCGCCCCTCCACCGACACCGCCTCCATCACCTCGGCAAAGTAGGACCCCAGAGACAGCAGCTCCACGTCGGATTTGACGTGCCAGAACTGCCGGATGGACTCAGCCTCGTTGAGGGTGATCCGGTCCTGGTAGAGAAAGAGGGTCATATCGGAGTAGACCAGCAGCTGGGCGGAGGCCGCCAGGGGGCTGTTTTTCTTCCGGCAGCCTCTGGCCTTCACGGTGCGCTTGCCCCCCTCGGCGGTGAGGACGGTGAGGATCTTGTCGGACTCCTTGTAGTTGACCTCCCGCAGCACCAAGCCCTGTGTAGCGATGTGCATTTTACTCGTCCCGGTTGTACCTGTAACTTACAAACCGTACCCACAATCTCACATATCCTGACCGCACCAACATACCATACCACCCTCTCAACCCCATCACTTTTCCCAGTCATGCACCATATCCCTGTACCCAT
>NZ_NFHA01000038.1:0-25492 GCF_002159225.1 Flavonifractor sp. An91
GGTGGCAGCATCGGTCTGATCCGTTCCCATTGTTCTTTTGTTAATTCATAGCGTTTCATGCCCTTAGTTTTACATATTGCGTCCTTTTGTGCAACTTTTATTTTTCAAACAAGGCCTAGTGCTTACCTGTGCCATGCTGCTGAGTCTTTTCCCCGTGGTAGCTTTGGCTGAAGAGCCGGAAGATAATGCTGCACCGACAGGTAAGACGATTTATGTTTCAGCAACAGGCGGAGAAGGTGAGCCGGGTTCACAGGAAAACCCGTATACCTCTCTGAAAGATGCTGTAGACGCCATTAATCTGGATGCAGACAACCAATATTATACCGTCTATCTGATGTCGGACGTGGAGGCAACTGCCTGTGCCCGCATCACTGACCACCATGTGACCATTGCCAGCCTGCCCGCAGAAGAGGGCCAGGCGCAGGAGATTTACACCATTACCCGCGGGGAAGATTTTCAGCAGATACAAGACAACGCCCGCTCTACCTATAACCCCGCTATGATCGAGGTCACGGTTCCCGCCGGAAAAGGAGCTTCGGTCACGCTGGAAAATGTCACTCTAGATGATGCCGGTCGGTATGAAGGAACCATTTTTACCCAGGCCAACAGCAGTGGAGACCCCAGTGGAAACAGTTCCTGTGTGCAGGATGCCATGATCGCAGCCTATGGCACAGATAGTGCCCAGGCTAAGATCATTCTGGGCAGCGGCGCGACCCTGAAGAACTTCGGCGGTATGTCTGCAGTCCGCGTCATCGCCGGCGCCTCTCTGACCATGGAAGAGGGCAGCGTCATCTGCGACGACACCGTAAAAGACCGAATCAAGGGTGCCTCCGGAAGCATTGGCCCCGTGGGCGCCGTATGGGTGCAGGGCACCGGCATTACCATGAACGACGGCGCTGTTATCCGGGATATCGTGGGCCGTGCCGTCTGTGTGGACGGCGGTTCTGCCACCATCAGCGGCGATATTGTCAATATCAAAGCAGACGCTGATATGTGGCAGGGGAACACAGGCTTGGCGGTTCATGGCCGCGGCGATTCGGATATCACCCTGACCCCTACTTGCGAAATCCGGGACTTTGATACCAGTGCCAATCAGGGTTCTGCAGTCGGTATGTATGCCAGCGATCTGCATATGCAGAATGGAGCCAAAATCACCAATATCAAAGGAACCATGGCTCTTTACATGGATGATATTGGAAATGACTATCAGCATACCGCCCTGGTCAACGGCACCGTGGAAAAAGTGGAAAACAATCCCGTCATGCGTTCCTGGTACGGCCACATTGAGATTGGCCCCACCGGCGTTGTACAAGATTGCGTTTCCAGTGCAGGCTTGACGGACGGCCAGGTGCTGTACACCAACAACGGCTCCAAGTACACCATTCGCGGCAAAATCTTAAACAATAAGGGCACCGTGCTCTACATTGCCAACCAGTCCGGCGGCCGTCCGGAAGTCACTATGGAAGAAGGCGCAGAGATCTCCGGCACCAAGGGCGCTGGCCTGCTTGGAGGCGGCGTTGCCGTTCGTGTCAACAATGGTTCTCTCTTTACCATGAACGGCGGCACCATTTCTGACAACAGCACTGGTGTCCAGGTAAGTGGCAAAGATGCCTTCAAAGGTGTCGAATTCGTGATGAATGGCGGTACCATCTCCGGCAATTCCACCGGCATCAGCTATACGGTCCAGGGTGAATCCAAAGTACGACTCAACGGCGGCACCATTTCAGACAACGGAACGACCTATCAGATTTATGCCCCCGGCGGATCCGCCGACGATGTCGACGAAAACATCTACATCAAATCCGGCGTACTTCAGGGCAACACGACTGTGTACACCTCCTTTGGTACCCTGACTCTGGACGAAGCCTACCCCTCCCTTTGGCTAGGTACCGCCTCCAGCACCGCTAAATCCCAAATTGAAGCCCTGGTCAAGGCCGGCGAGGATCAGGCCAACTGGGCCGTTAAGGGCAATGCTCTCTGGTTTAAAGCTGACTCGGAAACCCTGCACTTCTCGATGCCCAGACCCTATTCCGTTGATAAGGGTATCGGCCTGCATGTGGGCTATATCCCGCTGAAGGACGATGGCACCCCCGCAGACGGCGCAACGCTGACCCTGCTTCCTCTGGTCAACAGTGATACCCTTGATGTGACATTGACCGGCCTGACGCCGGGCACTTCCTATGCGATGGCTTTTGTGGCCGAGGACAAATACTATGTCACCATCAATCCTGCCGATATCACCGTGTATATGGGCGGTGAGCAGGGCTCCAACCATGTCACAGAGGACGGCACCATCACCAGCAGCACCTCCCTGCCGGAATTCGGCTTCCGCATTGATGCCAAGAAAGGCCTGGACCCCACCGATATCCGGTTTAAAGAAGAAGGCAGCGGAAAGGTTTGGAAAGTCGTCCCGTATAACGAAACAGCCACAGACATTTATAAAATCGTTCCGGACACGGATGGACAGGACCCTGTTCGCCTGCTGTTCACCGATGACACGGGAAAAGCCATTGTCAGCGACCAATTTACAGTTGGACTTGAAGTCAATAAGCACTTCAACATGGGCATCTATCCCGGCGCTGTGAACCAGGGAAAGGTCTATGCCGTTGATCAGGGCACCCCCTCCGGGGAGACTTACGGCGTGATCTCCAATACCGGCATTCTGAATGTCCGAGGCACGACCAGTAAGGTAGAGTATGCAGACCTGAATCAGCCTGCCACCAGCGGCAAAGCCGGAGTCACCGCCCATGATGGCGTCACATTTACCATCAATGACAGCAATGTGTCGGTGACTGATTCCACTGGCATTGCCCTGCTGTTTGACGACATCATCGAGAGCACCTCCAGCGAGTCCAATCGCACTCAGCTGCTTGAGGATAAAGCCGATCAGACCTTGGACAAACCTGTTCCGGAAGGAATGATCCGCAATTATGAGATGAAGTATCTGGATCTGGTGGACAGGCACAACGGAAACACATGGGTTAAGGCCTCTGCCGATGTTACCGTTTCCTGGCCTTATCCCGCCGGCACAAACAAAGACACAGAGTTTACGCTGCTTCACTTTGAGGATCTCCACCGCGATATGGCCTCCAATGAAGTTGCAGGAGACATTGCAGGCTGTACGGTATCTGAAGTGAGCAGCCTGAAGAAAACAGATACTCACATTGTCTTTAAGGTCGGTTCCGGCGGTTTCTCTCCCTTCGCCCTGGTTTGGGAGGAATCTGATATCCCCAGCGTTACCCGCTATACCATCACCGCCAGCGCCGGCGAGGGCGGCTCCATCTCCCCCAGCGGCTCCGTGCGGGTCTCCCGTGGCGGCGACAAGACCTTCACCATGAAGGCCGACGAGGGCTATGAGATCGACGACGTGCTGGTGGACGGCGAGAGCGTAGGCGCTGTGAGCAGCTACACCTTCAAAAATGTGAAGGAAGCTCACACCATCTCCGTCTCCTTCCGTCAGCTGCCCCCCACTCCCAATGACACCGGCGTGTCCGACTGGCTCAACACCAAGGATCACCTTGCCTACCTGCAGGGCTTCCCCAACGGCTGCTTCGGTCCCAGTCAGAATATGACCCGCGCTGAGGCCGCTCAGATGTTCTACAACCTGCTGCTGGACAAGGACGTGACCCAGACCGTCACCTTCTCCGACGTGCCCGCCGACGCCTGGTACGCTGACGCTGTCAACACCCTGGCCTCCATCGGCATCCTGGAGGGCGTGGGCGGCGACCGCTTTGAGCCCACCCGCGTCATTACCCGTGCGGAATTCACCGCCATCGGGATGCGCTTCGGCGATCTGAGCACCGAAGGCGAGAACATCTTCTCCGACGTGGATGAGGACGACTGGTTCTATGATGTGGTGGTCGGCTCCATCCAGTACGGCTGGATCAACGGCTTTACCGACGGAACCTTCCGCCCCTATCAGACCATCACCCGCGCCGAGGTCACCGTCATCACCAACCGGATGCTGGGCCGCAGCGCTGATGAGGACTATGTGGACGAGCACGGTGACCAGCTCCGCAAGTTCTGCGATGTGGACAAGGACAACTGGGCCTACTACGATATCGCTGAGGCCACCAATGCTCACGAGTATGTCAAGTCCGGTAGCCAGGAGACCTGGGAATCCTGACTTGAACACATCCACCCCTACTTACAAAGCTCAAAAAATGGCGGCACCCAACATTGGGTGCCGCCATTTTTCATGGCAAATTACCTTTTCACTTCCGGAAACGGTTCAATGGTCTTTCCATTGTTCCCGCAGTTGATTCGGTGTCGTAGTGCAAAGCCGCTCGCCATATTTCTTCCGTTCTCGCCTCAATAATTATTGACAAACAATAATTATTCTGCTATGCTCAAGGTGGAATTATAATAAAACAATAATTTGAGGTGAGTACCATGACACGCAAGCATATTCTGATCCTGCTATGCGCCGCTCTGGTCGGAGGACTAACCGCCCTTGCTCTGTCGTGCTATGATCCGCAGGGACTGCCAGACCTGCTCTCTGCTCCAGGCCAGGGGCTGCGGGAGCTCTCCCTGTCCGGTCCCTGGGGCAACACGGGGGCCTGGGCAATCACCCTGGTGGTCACCCTTCTGCCACTGCTGCTTCTGGTTCTGCCCAAGAACCGGGGACCCTTGGTATGGGAAGACTGGCTGCTGCTGCCCGCCTGTGGTGTGGGCTTCTGCATGGTGTTTTTCTCCGTCAACCCTACCCTGCTCCCCACGCAGCTGCCGGAGATATGGCCCTCCGTCTCCCTGTGCGTCTATCTCTCCCTGTTGGCAGCCTGGCTGGTCCTGCGGGTGCTGCGGCGGCTGGAGGGCCAGGAGGTCGGCCAGCTGGCTGGGGTACTCCGCATCCTGCTGTGGGCCTGCGCCCTGCTGGCGGCCTTTGGAACGGCGTACAGCCGGATCAGCGAGTTTGCCAGCCAGGCCACCCAGACGTCGCTGAACAGCCCATCCAGCTATGAGCTGGTCTTTGATGCCAACAGTATTAACGACGCTGTTACCACCGGACTCATCCTCCAGTTTATTCTGATGCTCCTGCCTTTGGTGGCCGACCTGTTCACCGCCTTTGTACTGGCCCAGGCAGCCTCTCTCACCGCCGTGTTGAAAGAAGGTCTGTTCAGCCAGGAGGCCGTGGAGCGGTGTGCCCTCACGGCCTCCTGGTGCCGGCAGCTGGTGGTGTGGTCCGCCCTGCTCACCGTTTTGAAAAATCTGTTTCAGCTTACCTTCCTGGCGCTTCCGCTCCAGTCCCATTTTCAGGTGTATATTCCTCTGTCCTCTCTGGTGCTGGCCGCCGCTCTTTACTTGCTGTGCCGCTGCCTCCAGCAGGGCAAAGAACTCCAGGAGGACAACCAATCCATTATCTGAGGTACCGCTATGGCCATTACTGTACATCTGAGCGAAATCCTGAAAGACCGCCATATGACTGCCAAGGAGCTGTGCGCCAAGGTTGGCATCACCGAGGCCAATCTGTCTATCCTGCGCTCCGGCAAGGCCAACGGCGTACGCTTTCACACCATCAACAAAATCTGCTACTACCTCAACTGTGACGTGGGGGATATCCTGCGCTTCGATGGACGATTGGAGGATGAGGATGATGACGGCAAAGAGACGCCCTGACCGACGGTTCCTGATCCCGGCTGTAGGGATCGCCCTTGTTCTGCTGCTGGTGCTGCTCCGGCCGGTCAGCCTGGCCCGGCCGGAAGCCCAAAACCCGGCCCAGGACCGCTGGGTGGGCTACTACATGGTCCTCCGGCCCACTGCGGATTATGAGCTTGGAGGGAACTGGGAGACCTATGGGGACACGAAAATTCTGAACGCCCAACGCCAGAGCGACGGCAGATATGCTTTCACCGATCTGGAGGGGCAGGCTCTCTTCTTTGACTTTCTTCCCCCCACCGACCCGGAGGACCCCTATTCCGCCACGGTTGCGTTCCAAAGCGACGTGGCGGAGGTGGTCCATAACACCCATATCACAGATACCGGGACCACCCATTCTCTCTCCGGCAAACTGTATTTTGGTCCCGCCACCACTCCAGCTCTGAGCCAGCAGGATTACATTTGGACTGCCTTCCAGGTCTATCAGCGGGAATACGGCTCCCTCTATCTGACCCGGGGACAGTCCTACGGTAGCGGCGGCTTTATCCTCAAACAGGAAACCAAATATACCTCCACCATCAACGGCAGCACTCTACAAGATGCTCTCTCCGTGGAGTTGCGTATGGAAGAGATCCCCCGATTGGAGTCTTGCACCTTTTTCCAGCTGGATGAAAACGGTACGCTTCTGGACCAGACTACGCTGACCGAGGCGGAGGCCCTGGCCCTGACCGACGGCAGCTATCAGCTTCCTCTGGCGGAGGGTACAGACTGCATCCTGATCCGTCAGGATGAGGAACGGGACGGCCAGACCTATACTACCCTCACTCCCCAGCCAGACGGCAGCTTCACCAGAGATCTCTGGTTCCTCGATGAGCGCGGAATTGGCGTCCAGGTTATGATTCAAACAATATCTGAATAAACAAAAAACAAGCCGCAAGCGATTACGCTTGCGGCTTGTTGGCGCAGAAGGAGGGATTTGAACCCTCGCGACGGTTTCCCGCCCTACTCCCTTAGCAGGGGAGCCCCTTCGGCCACTTGGGTACTTCTGCGTGCCGAATGAACATACCTTATAAAAGTGTGGCGGAGAGAGTGGGATTCGAACCCACGGATGCTTCCACATCGCCGGTTTTCAAGACCGGTTCCTTCAACCACTCGGACATCTCTCCACGTCCTGTCCAGGTCAAATGCAAAAAAGATTATACAATATAGTTCCCTACTTGTCAATCTCTTTTTTCATTTTCTTCAAAAACATAAAAAATGCCGCCGCGCTGTCTGCGCGGCGGCATAACTCATCATGCAAAGAACGCGTGGGCACCGATGGTAGCAACATAAGTGCAGTTGCGGCTGAACCAGCGGCTGGAGGAAATGGAGGGATTGATAAAGTACAGGGCATTGCCTGCGGTATTAGTACCCTCCATAGCCAGCTTGGCGGCGATGACGCACTCCGCAGTGGGGGTACGATTGATGCGGCCGTTGGAAGCCGGCGTGAACTGATTCCGCTGGAAGATCACGCTGTAGACCGAGTTGGGGAACTGAGGGCTGGCCACACGGTTGAGCACCACGTTGCCCACAGCGATCTTACCCTCCAGAGACTGGTTGCCGCTCTCAGCGTAAATGATACGGGAGAGCCAGTACAGATCCTCCTGGTCGTAGAAGCTGTCACCGGAAGCAATAGGACCGCTGCCGGAAGTGATCTCGATCACGCTCTCTGCACCGTTCCAAACCACCTTGGCACCCAGGGCCTGGCACAGGGTGCGGACAGGCACCAGCACCACACCATTCTCCAGCTTCACGCCGTCGGGCACATACAGGTACCGGCCGTTGGCCACAATATACTTGGCGCCGGGGGCGATCTGCAGCTTCAGGCCGGGGGCGGTAACCTCCGCCTGGCCATTGTTCCACACGGCCACAGCTTCAGGATAAAGGGCCTGCACGATAGGCCAATAGGAGACGTACGTCATTTCATTTTCTACCTTGGTGGCAAACTCAGTCACCAGGGACGTACCATTTACTTCAAAGCTGACGCCGCTCTCAGCAGCGTACGCAGGCCCGGTTAAAGACACACAAAGGACCAGACTTGCGAGCGCGCAAAGGGCTCGTTTTTTCATTGTTAGGAATCCTCCTGTTACAGACTGTTACTTGTTGTTCATCTTTTTGTAACCACATTGTAACCACTTTCAAGCTAAAAAGTCAATAGGAAATTTTCCCGTTTTTCCTGAATCCATTGCAGCACAATGGATTCAGCTTTTAAATTTTTTCGCCAAGTAAACATTTTATTGAATTATGTAACCAAAGATGGATACAAAAAATAACAAAAAGAAACAGTCTTTTACCATATGTTTCTCCCTGAAACTCTCTGTTGATTTACCACAATTCCCTGCTTGATTTTATAGTCTGGCCCACACTTCCTATAGCCGCGCGCAGAGCCCCAGTTTTCGCCTTCCGCCCCATCAAATCAAAATTTTTTCTTTTTTTCATTTTACCCCTTGACGTAGCAAAAAAATCTGCTATAATATAGTCCGTTGCCTGTCCTATGCAGTCAACTTGTAGAGCACTCACCATGGAGAGATGGCTGAGTTGGTCGAAGGCGCACGATTGGAAATCGTGTAGGCGTTAATAGCGTCTCGAGGGTTCGAATCCCTCTCTCTCCGCCAAAGAAGGACACGACCAAGGTCATGTCCTTCTTTTTATTTTCCTGCCGTCTGGTGCGCTATCGTCTCTATTTTTCCTTGACAATTTATCTTCTCCCCTCTATAATATTATTCAGCGCTCAGTTGGTCGGAATAATCTGATCCCCTGTTCAGCGCAGTTCAATTTCATCCGGGTGTGGCGAAGCTTGGTATCGCGCTTGGTTCGGGTCCAAGAGGCCGTGGGTTCAAATCCCGCCACTCGGACCATGCGGAGTGTCCTTATAGGATCTGAGTATCCTACAAAGGACACTCCGCATTTTTTATTGTCAAAATTGGGGCAGCGCCGTTTTCACCGAACAGCAGCCGATCCCGGATACACAGGAGCTTTACCTTGTGCCGGGCGAGCAGGTCAATGTAGCATTGGGTCATGCCCCACTCCCGCCCTATCCGGGTCATGCTATGGACTAACACCACATCTACCCTGCCAGCGACAACGGCCTCGGTCACTTTCTGGAGCGCCGGGCGGTTTAATGTGAGCCCGCTGCCGTATTCGTCAGCAGCGCCGATGATGGTATATCCGGCCTTCTTTGCGTAGAGTTGTAGCAGAAACCGCTGGTGTTCCAATGCGAAAGAATCGTCATGGGCGACACGGCAATAGAGAAATGCTCTCATATCCCACACCACCTTTACACTGCCGGGGCGTAGCTGACTGCTACGCCCTTTCTTGTTTCCATGATAATGTCGGCCTCCGGTATCTTCCGGCGGTCCGGCACATCAAAGGCACCGATGCAGTTGTAATGGATCACGACGCGCTGAGTGGTAACGCCGTCCTGCTTTTCCGCTTGATATACGTCAATGTGGTCAATGAGTTCTCCCACCATGCGCTTGGTGATCTTATCGGCGTTGGTATAGCGCCGGACGGTGGTGAGAAAATCGTCAATGTCCATGCGTTTGCTCTCAGATTGTTTCAATTCCAGGCGCAGCGCCTTAATCCGCTTGCTGTTTTCACCCTGCTCCTGCTCATACCGCTTTGCCATTTTAGCAAACCGGGCATCGTCGATTTTACCGGCAACATTGTCCTCGTAAAGCCGCTCAAAGAGCATATCCAGTTCCTTGTCACGAGCCAACAGCACATCCAGTTCCCGCTGTTTCCGCACCCTCACATTTTCTGCAACCTTGGCGGAGCGGCCCATAATGGCCTTGATGAAATCGTCCTCGTACTCACTGGAAAAGGCGGCGAGGCGGTTGACCTCATACAGCACCACCCGCTCCAGGAAGTCCAGCCGGATATAATGGGTGGACGAGCATTTGCGGAGCCCGGAATTGTGGTTCTGACAACTGAAAAACTTGATGTCGTGGTTGCCCTGGTTGAAGTGGAAATTGAGGTTGCCGCCGCACTCCGGGCATTTCAGATAGCCGGAGAACACGCTGGGCTCCTGGGTGACCTGGGGCCGCTTGCGGCGGGTGCCTTTGGTGAGGGCCTGCACCTTTTCCCAGGTGGCACGGTCAATGATGGGCTCATGGACATTGAGGAAAATGGCCCGGTTTTCCTCCGGGTTTTCAATGCGGCGTTTGATCTTATAGGATTTGGAGTAACTTTTGAAGTTGATCACATCGCCGCAGTATTCCTGCAAGGTGAGGATTTTCTTGACGGTGGTGTGGCCCCATTTGGTGGGCTCCACGGTACTTTTGCTGCCGGAGCGGTTGACGCCCCGGCTCCGCCAGTAATAGGTGGGGTTGACGATCCCATCCGCACCGAGGGCGGCGGCGATTTCCGCCAGCCCGCTGCCCTCCAGCGTCATCTGATAGATGCGCTGCACCACGGCGGCAGCCTCCGGGTCAATCACCCAAAAGCGGGGATCGTCCGGGTTTTTGATGTAGCCATAGGGCGGCGGGGAGAGCGGAATCCCGGCGTTGCCCTTCATCTTATTGACGATCCGGCGTTTCTTGGAGATGTCCTTGGCGTAGTACTCATTCATAATGTTTTTGAACGGGGTGAAATCGTCCTCGCCCTCGTCACTGTCCACGCCATCGGACACAGCCACCAGCCGCACATCATGGAGCGGGAAAAATTCCTCGGTGAGCTTGCCCACCTCAATGTAGTTCCGGCCCAGCCGGGAGAGGTCTTTCACAAACACCGCCGAGATGTACCCGGCCTCGATTGCGGCGATCATCTTCTGAAAGCCGGGGCGCTTCATGGTAGTGCCGGTGATCCCGTCATCCACGAAAAAGATGGTGTCCGTATAGCCCTTGTCTTTCGCGGCCTTTTGGAGAATTTTCTTTTGGTTCTGGATGCTGTTGGACTCGCTGTCCATATTATCATCACGGCTCAGCCGACAGTAGAGAGCGGCTGTTCCGGTAGAGAATTTCTTGCTTGACTGTTTCAAAATGTCCTCCTTTCTGCCGTCAAACAAGAGGTTTTATCCTATAAATATTATACCTCTGCTCACGGACAGTGTTAAGGATGTCGCCGGGCGGTCAGCGCGGCTCAATATCAGCCAGCATCAACTTCAGCAGAATATCCCGGAGCGGCTCACCCTTCTCCTTGTAAATGGGGGTCACGATAAAAACACGGTTTTCAATCTGGTAAGTGTATTCCTCTCTGGTGATTTCAGCAGCCATTTCGTCCTCCCTTCACGGAATAAAAACAACGCACTCTGCCTCCCCGTTGTCCAATGGGGAAACGCAGAAAAGCGGCACCGCCAGGGTGCCGCCCTTCCGCCTTGCTCCACTATGGGACAAGTTGTCTCGCAGTTAGTAGGGGCTGTTCTCGAAGTGCTGCTGGGCCTCTTCCAGCCCACAGAAGTCAAAAACCTCATGGAGTTCTGCTACTACACGCCGGATGTCACCGGGGGCAAAGCCACAGTGTTCCATCGCATAGATGACATAGCCACGGCAGGCGTTGTTGCTCCACGGCTGTGAGAGCAGGGCCGCCAGTTCAGGGTTGCAGTTCATTGGTCTGCCTCCTTCCTAAAGTATTGGGGACGCCGCGCTCATTTCCTTGGCCCGTCATAAGACAGCAATTCTCGGCGCGGCGTCCCCGCACAGCAGAGTCGGCGGCCCGGAGGGGCAAGCGGCCAGACCTGCCCGGCGGATCGTGGCCGTGGAATAGCCTGTCCCACTTGCGGCGCTGATGCAAAACACCCGCCGCTGGGCTCCCCATATACTCGGGGCCACCGCTGTTCTGCTGCGGAGAGGTTAAAAACTACCTCTCATATACCACCAGAAAACAGGGCCAAACGGACGGTCGAATCAGAAATTTTTTCTCAGATATTTTTTCATACTCTCCAGGCCACAGTAAATGGAATCCCGGACCGCGCTTTTACTCACACCTTCCTCCCGGGCAATCCGCCGGAAACTCTTGCCGAGGATCAGGTGGGCGTCTACCCGGCGGCCCTGGATCTCCGGCAAGGAGTTAAGGGCGTTCCAGAGCCGGATGAACAGATCCATCCGGTCCAGAAGTTCCTGGGGCGTCGGCTCATGCAGGCAGGCCGAATATTCAATCCCATCATCACAATCCAGGGAGTAGAACGCCTTGTTGTAGCGCACCCGCTCGGCATGGGCTGCCTCACGCCGCTTGCTGGTGTGGAGTTCCTCGGCCACTTCCTCGGAAACCTCTATGTATTCGTCGTGGGTGTACCACGGGTAAAATTCTTTCAGATTGATGGTTGTCATTTGTATTTCCTCCGTTCAGATAGTTAGGGGTGAATGGCAATCTGAACGGAGCCCCGGCGGGGACCGGCAGCGAGGGTGCTCCCGCCGGCCCCTGGGACAAAGTGTCCCAAGGGTAGAGATACAAAAAGCGCCTGCGCGACACAAGGCCACGCAAGCGCACGAAATTATATATCTACTTACATGATTTTTTATTTCATGTCTGAGGCTAAACCGATCCTGATTGGGGCTCGGAGTTTTTTTAACAGATTACATCTTGCACACACTTGGCAGAAGTCAGGTAACGACACAACGGCTCCCTCCGAAAGGCCGCCGGTTGATGCAAAAATTAGTGGGTCGTCGTTTAGACTTACATATAGGAAAGCGGCGGCCTTGATTTATTCAAAGCCGCCGCTTTGGTGCGTGGTGATTGACTGCTGAACGACGGCTTTTTTTCTTTTGCCGTCGTCCGGCAGTTTCATCGGATTTTATGATTTAAGGGACGTATCATTAGGAGGGCTATTCCTATAAGGGACAGAGCACATTGCGTAACAATGGTTCCAATGGGCAAAGAGAATGTAGGATCAAGAATGTCAAAGGTCAAAGGACGATCCATAAAAATACTTCCGTTCAACAGGCCAAGAAATTCTGGCAGCGGCAAAACCATCAGCACAAAGGGTACCAGCATCCAGGTGTAGATCAGATAGGAGCGAATCCTGCCCAGTAGCCAGCCGCTGCCAAGGGCAAGCATCAGCGGGGGAATCAGCGTAACCAAGGCGGGCAGAGCCAACTCGTCCCAACCATACCAGTCGAAATACCGGCCATAAAAAATGGCGGCCTCGATCAGACAGACCAGAGCCAGCAGTCCGGTCCCCACCAGAGCGGCGGCGCACCGGGCCAGGGCATACCGTCCTGGGGCCACTGGCGTAGCATCGGTGAGGACGGTCACACGCCGGGCCTTGCCGGAGGTAAAGAAGGTGAGAAAGAACAGCACCGCGATCCACAACAGCGGGATCATCCGACTCAGGTAATCTCCAAAACTCCAGGGAGAAAAGGGTGCGGTGTGGGACACCCCAAGAATGGTCACGCTGTTCAATACCTGCCATCCATAGAACAAGATGACCAGCAAAAGGCCAAAGAAAAACTTGTTCCACAGCAAGCGTTTGCACTCATATTGAAATATCTTAATCAAGGCTCAAATCCTCCTCCGTAAGCCCGCAGGCGTCCAAAAATTCCTGATAGGTCAGGTAGGGATACATGGGGTCCAGTTCCCGATTGAACAGGCTGTTAAGGATTTGATCCATAGACTCCTCGCCGCCCACCAGCTGCTCTGCTTTCAAGATCTTCAGCGGCATCTCGCAGTATTGTCGTACATAGGTCAGATTGCCTGTGATCTCCAACTGCTTGTCCTCCGGCAGGTTTGCCAGATAGTCGGGATTGCGCACATAAAAGTCCAGATAGTAGTCATCCACCGCCTGCTGCCACTGGTTTACATAGTGCTCCCGGGCGTAGTCCTCCCCGTACAGTTCCTTGACAATGCGGTAGGTGGTGTAGACGGTCAAGCCCTCAGCCGACCAGGGACTTGTTGGATCGGAAGTGTCAAACATATTGCCCAGGCCCCACCATTGGTGAACCAACTCGTGAATCATGACTTCACCGGCACCACCGCCTTTGCTGGCGTCGCCCAGGTTGTCAGCAGTGAAATCCGCTTCATCCAACAGGCTGGCCCCATCTGTGGCGTAGCCACCACCGGCCACTCGGCTCTGGATGAGCTTGAGAGTTTCGCCGGTGCCGAAAGACAACAGGCCATAATGCTCGGTACAGTAATCCACCACAGATTTGACCGCATCCACCGCCCCGGCGGACTCCATGACAGCCTGATGTTTGCGGCCATAGTAAAATTCGATGGTCATGCCGCCGGCCTCAATGTCCTCCCGGACATAGTCGCCGGCATACAGAATCCCGCCAGCACTGTTGGCCTCATAGCGCCAGGTCTTCGTGCCATCCTCATTTTCCGCGATGACCTCCGCCTCGCTGGAGTTGAAAGGAATGGCTGTCATAACCTCCGGCAGTGTGATTTCAATGGTAGTAGGGTAGCCGTTCTCCCCCGGCAGAACATTCATCAGACGGGGCGAGAGGACGGAGTTTTCCAGGCACAGGTACTCAGAGCTGATTTCCGTGCTGCCCTGCATGGTGGACATATTGTAACTCTCCTGGGGGAATCCGCTATACTCCATGGTCAGTTCCACCTGTTCCACGGCGGGAATCGTCACCTCCAGCATAGCCTCATTGTATTCTTGATAGTCGCTCACCGAGAAAGGAACGTTCACACCGTTGGCCTGCATATTTGAGATTGTATAGCCGGGATTAATGCCGAAAGCCACATTCTGCTCCTGATCGGATGTGTTCTGAAATTGATAGGACGCCGTGCCGGTAACGGAGCCGACAGATGTATCCGGGAATACCTGGGCACTGCGCCCGGTGCAGACCACCCCCTCCACATAGGGGATCTCGTAAAAGGTCATGGCCATCTGATCCGGATTGCTGCTGTCTACCAGGGGCTGGGCGGCGTATGCCGTGCCGGAGCAGACCAGTAGCGCCAGGGCGATGATGGGGCGATAGACCCGCCGCACGTTCCGGGTCAGAGAACCGAACACACCCTTGCCGTATTGCCGGATGCAGAGATAAGAAACCGTCCAGACCCCGGCCAACGCTACCAGCCAGGTCAGACGCATCCAGGCCACCGAGCGGAAGATGCGGAAGTTTGAAAAATCATCCGACAGGGCCCATACACATGGATTCAGCCAGCATAGCTGCCAGTCATCCGCCCATACCGTCAGGCTCAGTGCCGCAAATGCGGCAAACAGCACCAAGGAAAGATCCACCCGCCGTGTGAACTGATAGGCGGATGCTGCGGCCAGAATAGACATCGGCAAGGACAACCCCATAAGGAGCAGGTAGGCTAAGATATAATCCACACCGCCAAAGACCGAACCGATCAGCCCCGCACTGATGGGGAGCCAAACCAGCATCGTAACGGCCACGGTCACCACCGACGCTGCCAACAGAGCCAAAAGGCGTACTAATGCCATCGTCAGAGGGGAAACTGCCGCATCCATCAGGACATCCACACGGCTCCGGGTGGCCCGGTCCGACTCAAAGACAGACAGCAGACCGAATAGGATGCCGCCTACAACACCTCCGGCGATAGCGGGGTTGGCGAGATACATGGAGAGCATTGTGCTGGCGGTAGCCGGTTTATAGAGGATTAGGCCCACCGCAGGCGAGAGCACGGTCAGACCGACGATCAGCCAGGTAAGCCGACTTTGGAAAAGCCGACGCAATTCCAGAGGAAATAGGCAGAGTGTTTTCATTGGGCAGCCTCCCTGGAAATCAAATAGAGATAAGCGTCCTCCAGGGATGGTTCTTCCACTTTGGCATAGGTTGGAAGTCTGTCAGCAACCGCACGGCATCGAATCCCTTGACTGGTGTTGACCCGCGCTGTGATATGGAGCCCCTGCTCCTGCTTGGCATCCCATTCCCAAAATGCTCCCACATGGCCCACAGCAGTTTGGATCAGTTCTTCGGGTGTGCCGGTAAACAGCACCTTGCCATGATCAATCACAACAATTTGATTGCATACCGACTGTACATCTTCAATAATGTGGGTTGAGAGCAGTACCAGCCGATCTTGGGCTGTGCGGGAAAACAGGTTTCGGAAATGGATGCGCTCCTCCGGGTCAAGTCCAACTGTAGGCTCGTCAAAGATAAGAAAAGGCGGATTGCCCAGTAGAGCCTGGGCAATTCCAACCCGCTGACGCTGACCGCCGGAGAGTGTACGGATTTTTGCCTTAGCCTTCTCCTCCAGATTGACAGCTCGGATCACTTCTTGAATGGTCTTTTTGGAATCATGAAGCCCTTTGAGAGCGGCCATGTAGTCTAAAAATTGTGCCACCGTCAGTTCGTCAAACAGGCCAAAGTCCTGGGGCAGATAGCCAAGTTTGGACTTCAACATATGCTCTGTCTTTGCGAGAGGCTGCCCATCCACCAGGATCGCGCCGCCCGTAGGCATGAGAGCTGCCACCAGCAGTTTCATCAGTGTGGACTTGCCCGCGCCATTTGGCCCCAACAATCCGATCAGGCTGGGAGCCTTCAGCGCAAGGTTCAAATGTTGCAGGGCCTGTTTTCCGTTGGGATAGGTCATATTCAGGTCTTGAAGTTCAATTTGCATGGGTTGGTGTCCTTTCTTTTTGGATTTCATCCATAGGATACCGAGCCTGTATGGAGAGGACTTGAAGCCAATTTGTGTTTTATATGAAGAAAGCGTGCACCTGATGGAAAATCAGATGCACGCTTTCTTCACTGTATGTTACTTGGGAGGATTAAAACTGACTGTAGCCTGAACGCCATTCTCCGTATTTTCGATCCGACAATTTGCTCGATGCTGCTCCAGGATGATCCGTACTAGATAGAGCCCCAGGCCACTGCCGCCCGTGCGCCGGTTGCGGGATTGTTCCTCCCGGTAAAAAGCCTCAAACAGATGCGGCAGAGCCTCAGTCCCAATATGGACGCCAGTATTTTCGATTGTCAGGGCAGGGGTATCTTGCTGAAGGCCAGACCAAATACGGATTTCTCCGCCCTCTGGAGAGTAAAGCGCCGCATTGGAGATCAGATTGCCAATGGCTTTTGCCAGCATTGAGGGTTCTCCTTTTACTGTCAGCCCAGGACACAGATCAACGGTTACCCTCAGATTTTTTTGTTGTATCAAATCTGTATCCAATTCCATCTGCCGTTTTGCTATTTCAGAAATGTCCACCAGTTCTTGAACAAACGCGCCGCCATGAGCCTCTACCCGTGAGATGGTCAGGATTTCTTGAATCAGATTTTCCATCCGGGCGGTTACCTGAAGAGAACGGGCCAGGTATTTTTCTCGATCCTGATAGACATCCACTCCATCCAGCATACCGGACAACTGGCCTTTCAGAATGGTAACAGGAGTTTTTAGTTCATGGGATGCGGCAGAGAAAAAGGCCATGCGTTGGCGATCCATTTCCCGCTCCTGCTCCATTTCTCCCCGGAGCGCCTCATTGGATGCCTTTAGATCGCAGAGGGCACCGGATAACTTTTGTGCCATTTGGTTTAGGCTACGGCCCAAATTCCCAATCTCGTCCTGCCTGGTCTCCTCACAGGTCCATCCAAAATCTAAATCGGCCATTTTCCCAGCGATCCCGCTCAGCCGGACAATGGGGCGGGCGATATATCTGGAGTAGACCAGCGCACACAGCAGGGAGAAGATCAGTAAAAGTAGCAGCAGCCAAGGCGCCATTTGAATCAGCGCCTGTACCGCCAGATTTTCTGTCTTCAGCCGAGGTGTCACATAAAGCGTGTAGGAATCCGACTGGTTAAGAAAGCGCACATCAGCCGTAATGGTAGCCTGCTCAGACATGGTGACAGTTACAGAATCTTCTGTATCTAAGCGGTCGGTGGTATAAGTAACCGTGGAACCGATGTCCGCTGCCGTAGTCATTTTGCCAGTGTCCTCATAGATCGATTGAAGTGCAAACTGGGAGCCGGTATTGACAATTTGCTCGTCGGGGCCCACCAGCATCGCATCTGCTCCAGAGTCCCTGAGAAAGGCATCCAGTACCGACCCACAATCCTCCAGTGTGGTGTCCGCCAGTTTTTCCACCAGCGCATTTACCTGTTTGGTCAAATCATCATTGATCACAGCGGTATAGGTACTGGGGGTTGCCCAGGCAATCAGCCCAAAAGTAATAGCTCCTGCCCCTAGCAGAATGAGGGCCGTTATCAGAAAAATACGGACTGTCAAACTTTCACGGATTTTCTTTCGCAGCACGATACCCCACCCCTCTTACAGTTTCGATATAGTCAGTACCCATCTTGTGCCGTAGGTTTTTAATGTGACTATCCACCACACGCTCGTCCCCAAAGAAGTCGTAGCCCCACAACTTGGCCAGCAGAACTTCACGGGTAAACACCCTCCCCGGACTGGAAATCAACGCCTGGAGCAATTCAAATTCCCGGGTTGTTAAATCCAAAGATCGTCCTGCCAGAACAGCCTCCATTCCGTCTAAATCCAAAGTTAGATCACGGTAATGCAAGCATTTGTTATTTTCCATGCCTCCTGCGGTGCGACGAAGAATTGCACGGATTTTTTGCAGTAAGATAGGCATAGAAAATGGTTTTGTCACATAATCGTCAATCTCCATCTGGAATCCACGCAGCTGCTCTTGTTCACCGTCCAGCGCGGTGAGCATCAGAATCGGCACACTGGACTCCCGGCGTATCAATTCGCACACACCAAACCCGTCAATTTTAGGTAGCATCAGATCCAAAAGGATCATGTCAAATGCACCTTGTTGAAATTGTGCCAGCGCCTCCACACCATCTCCCGCAATCACTATTTCGTAACCGGCATCTCGAAGATATGCAGCCAAAAGTTCCTGAATATCCAGCTCATCTTCTATAATCAAGATTTTTCTCAAATCGAATCACCTCTTTTTGAGTGTAACATGGAACTATGAATTTTACATGGAGAATTCCAAATCAAGCATGAAATAAAATAGTAATAAAAGTGAAAACATAAATCGTTCAAGACGCCAGACATGAAATGTAAAATCAGTTTAGGTGATGTTATGAAAATAGAGCGAGATGAACGACGGTTTGACTTTCACGATATAGGGCTCGCCATCAAGCGTGCGCGGGAGGCCAGCGGGATGACGCAAGAGCAACTGGCCTATATTGTTGATCGGGCTCCGCGTACCATTATGTATAACGAGAATGATGGCCAGCACCCCAGCCTCAACACCTTTTATCAGATGGTGACAATGTTCGATATATCGGTAGATCAGTATTTCTATCCGTCCAAGAACAAAGGCAGCGAGTGCAGAAAACGGATTGACGCCATGCTCAACGCTCTGAACGAAAAAGAATTGAAAATTGTAGAAGCCACAATCCAAGCGATGAAAGCGGCTAAGGAAACGGAGGATGCGTAAGAGAAACACGCACCTCCGTTTTTTGCACTCATTTTCGGGAGAGCGCGTAATGGCAAGCAAGGCAAGTGTGGACACACTTGCCATTTTCGCAAGGCCGAAGGCCTTGCGAAAATGCTTGTTGGGGAGCCTCCCCAAACCCGGCACCTTGGGACAAAGTGTCCCATAGGTCTGTCTGCGGAACCGCCCCTATCGGGTCTGTTCCTTATCGGCGCGTCCGCCGGTGAGATTGATGAGGTGGTCAATGTTGCCCTTCGCTGTCACCAGCTTCCGCATTTCCTTCTGCGCGGCGCGGTATTGTGCGGTGAGGGCTTTTTTGCGCTCGGTCAGCTCCCGGCGCTTTTGTTTCAAGACGTCCATTTTGGGGAGCTTGGCCCCGTCCAAAAGATCGTTCATGGTGGCCTTGGCCTCCCGGTAGTCGGCCAGTTCCGCCTCATGCTGGGCCAGATATTTCTTGCTGTACTTGGCCGCCTTGTAGCCGTCAAACACGGGCCGGGTTTTTGCGTACTGCACCACGGCTCCCATGAGAGCGGCGGTATGGGTCAGTTCCTCCTGGACGGCCCGGAGCTCCCCGGCCAGGGCGTGATCCTGATCCACCGCCGCATCGGTCTTGGCCGCCAGCTCGTCATAGTCGGTCAGACCGTACTCCCGGAGAAATTGCAGGGCGGCGGCCATCTGTTTCAGGTTGTAAATCTTGGCCCACCGCTCATAGCCCGGCCCCTTGCCCTGTGCCATGCGCTGCTGGATGTCGATAATCAAATTGAGCCGCCTGGGGGCGGGACGGGCGCTGCCGGTGGCCGGAGTACGCACCGGGGCTGTGCCGTCGATGACGGCCTGCACCGCCTCCGGGCCGTAGCCGTCCCCCAGGGTGGAGCTCCGCCAGCGGGCAGGCCGGGTAAAACCGGGGAGCTGGAACGAGAGGACGCCGCCCCTCCCGTGGAGCACTTGGACGCCGGACGCCTCCAGCGCGGCGAGGAAGGACGGAAGGTCGGCGGGCCGCTCCGTCAGAATGGCGTCGATAACGGCGCGGAGCTGTTCTTTTTGAGAGGGCCGACGGTCCCCGCCCAGCCATTGACCATAGTGAAGATACTGGCCCTGGCTGTGGAGCTTGGGGTTTTGAATGACAGACAGATCATGCTCCAGACACACCCGGTCCGACAGGCGGCGCAAAGCAAAGCTGGAGCCCAGGAAGTTGCGGTATTTGCGGGAATAGTCCAGGGAAACGGCGTTGTAGTAGATGTGGTTATGGATGTGCTGGCGGTCTGTATGGGTGGCGACGAAAAAGGCGTACTTGCCCTTGGTCCAGCTCATCGCCGTTTCATATCCCACCTTGTTTGCCTCCTCCGGGGTGATCTCTCCCGGCTTGAAGGACTGGCGGATCTGATAGCACAGCACATCGGACTCCCGGCGCTGCTCCCGACCCGTGGCAGCCTTGTACTTTGCCTTGGAGAGCAGGAACTCGGCATCGGCGGTCATGTAGTCGCACTCGTAGGAGGAAATCAATTCGCCGCCCTGCGTCTTGTCCGGGTCCTTCCCGTAGTCCAGGCGGTCTTTGAGGGATTGGGCGATGGTTTCTCCCTTGCTGATATGGTGGGAAATCAAGCGTGTGGTGGCCGTAGCAGCACCTCCTCTCTGTTTAGAAAACCGGCGGCCTCATAGCCGCCGGTCAGGTATGGGACAAAGTGTCACAAAGGTCAGCCGGTAATAAAACTTTGCAGGGAGTATTTCAGTGAATAGAGCCTGTCCATAAGCCAGTCAGCAATGGCCGGGATGCCAAAGGGCGAAATAAGGAACGCCAGCACGAGGAACACCACACCGCCCAGCGCCTGGCCGCCAATGAACAGGACAAGGGCCAGCAGGGTCAGCACCACGCAGCCCACATGACACAATGCAGACGCCACACAATAGAGGAACGACACGATGGCAACGATCAGGGTCAGTGCCACCACAAAGGGGGCGGCAAGGATTTTGAGAACGATCATATCAACTACCTCCCAAATGAATGATAGATGGCCTTCCAACTATTATTGTAACTTAGCTCTGTCAGTTGCACAAGGATGCCGAAAAGCCACCCATCCAGGAATTTAGTTGACAAAATCACCTCAATACTGTAAAATAGGCTCAAGATTTTTTTGAACCTGGAGGGCTGTTGTATGCAGAACCAGTTTGCTGATTTGTTTACTTCCCGAGAACTGCTCACCCTGACCTCCATTGTGCAGGTCGGAGATGCGACCTATCGAGAGCTGATGGAAACTCAGCAGCCGATGTTTGGCCATCCTTACTTCACCAGTATCAGAGGGCGTATAAGAACCAAACTTGTGCAAATGCAGTGTGAGATTGAGAGTCATGATCCGAAATTTCCATTTGAATTTGTGCAGCGCGAATTCCGATACAAGCATCTTATTCCCGAGCTACGAAATAAAAACACGATCCTCCACATTGCACGGAGCGCTTCACCGGAAATGCTGTCCTACGCTTCTAAATACAAGATTAAGTTATCCAATAATAATCATGTGTTGCAGCGTCAGATGGTCATTGATTTAGAACAAACTCCCCCCTATGGTGATGAGCCATACTACGGAATTTTGACTTTTGGAGGGCGTAACCAAACTTTTGCCGTTATTCAATTTCCGGAACCCGGCTATGAAGGAATCGCGGAACAGTTATTCCTTCCCCAAGTTTCTTCGGCTGAAGCAAGTGAAAACGCCCATACCTTTGAGCGCAAAAAGGCAGCGTTGAAGAAAGAGTTCTTAGCTCATGGCATGGAGGAGGTTGTCTCATGACAAGCACAGTCATAGCCTCGCGAATCACGGAAGCTCGCGAGGCTCGTGCCATGTCTATGGAGGATTTGGCCGAAAACATCGGCGTTACTAGGCAATCGGTTTCAAAGTATGAGAAGGGTATCGTCAACCCCTCTCCTGAAATACTTCAAGCTATCTCCTATGCGCTTAGTTTTCCAACCGAGTTCTTTTATAAGACTGAGCAAAAAGCTTTAGCTGGCAGTAGTCCATTGTTTTTTCGTTCTAATTCAAATATTGCAAAGAAAGTAAAAAACGCTTGTAAGTACCAGATTAAATGGACTGACGAAATTAAGAAACAGCTAGAACGATATGTGGACTTTGTCGAGCGTGACATTCCAACTCTTGATAAAGAATACGAAGATTTAACATTTGAAGATATTGAAGAATTGGCTCTAGCAATTAGAAAGGCATGGGGGCTAAGTGATGATCCCATTGACGATTTAATTGGTGTTTTAGAAAACAAAGGTGTGATTGTAACACAGTTCGCAACAAGTGACTTCTGCACATTCAAAGGCATTGATGCTTTTTCTTGTTGGAAAGATGGCACTCCATATATTCTGTATCACTCTATTCAAAAAAGTGCTGTCCGCACACGATTTAGTATTTTGCATGAACTAGGCCATTTAATAATGCACAGTTCAATCGCGGAAGATGAAGCTGTAAAAAAAGATATTGTAGATTTAGCCGATATGCAGGCTGACCGTTTTGCTGCAGCTTTTTTGTTGCCAGCGACCTCCTTCCCTAAAGATATTCACAGCACATCTCTAAGTTCGCTTGAAATCGTTAAACGGAAGTGGGGGGCTGCAATGTCTACAATTATCAGGCGTTGTGAAACACTAGATCTTCTTACTGAAAATCAGATCAATTATCTAAAGCGCCAGATGACGACTCGGAAATACTGGCACAAAGAACCTTTAGATGATATTTTGACTGTGGCAGCGCCCGAGATGCTTCGGGATGCTATTTACCTTTTGGTTGACAACAAAATTATAACGCCAACAGCTTTTATTAACGCATCTGGTTTATCTCCTGCGGACTTAAAATACATTTGCGGCTTACCAGATGAGTTTTTTGATGGGTTCAATCAGCGGAAAAAGCCCATCCTACGCGTAATTAAAACTGGTACAAACTAAATTTTATAAGTTAGGCGGAGAGGTAGCCACCTCTCCGCCTATTTTTCACTTCAAATTACCACCACCGCCGACAACTTCTCCAGCAGGTCGGACAGGGGCCCCCAAAGGTCGGCATAGTCCTTTTGCAGCGCGGCAATGTCCTGGGGGTATACGCCGCCGTAGGTGTTGGCCTGGATCGCCACCTGATTGAGATTGTTGGAACACCGGCGCTGGAGGGACACCAGCTCCCACACCGGCCCCAGGTCCACATGGAGCACATAGCCGTTCAGGGCCATCTTCCGCACATAGGCCCCCATGTTGCGGACACCAGCCTCGGCCATCCGCGCCCGGATCAGCGCCAGCTCCTCCTCGGACACCATCACATGAAGGTGGATCGGGCGGCGGCGTTTCTTCGTCATCGGGCAATTTCCCCCTTGTCCTGACGGGCAAAGGGCTGGAGCCGGACGGGGCTCTGACCGTCCTCGGTCTTGAGGAAGTCCATGCGGCCCGCCGCAAAGATGGCGTTTCGGTTGAGCTGCCGCTGCCACGCGCCCTGGCTGGGAGCCCACTTGAAACCGTTGCTTTTCAGTTCCCGGCGCTGGTCCTCGGTGGGCTTTTCCTCAAAGAACAGTTGCAGGCGGTTTTCCGCCTCGTTGATTTTCGCCTCACCGCCGGGGAAGGTCCAGCTCACAAACTCCCCACGATTTTTCAAATCGTCAATGCGCTGCTGCACCCGGCGGATATTGGCGTTGTTGTTGGTGAGATGAAACGATGGATAGGGCACCGGATCTTTCCGCCAGTCCCGTCCCATCGATGCTCGCAGTTCTTCGGCCATGTCCGGGGTCAGGTCGGGGCAGCCGTCCAGGGTTTTGTGCTTGTGGTAATAGGCATTTACGGCCTTCATGTGCTCCTGGTTGGCTTTGAGCCCCTCCAGCTTGGCTTCCAGTTTCTCCACGGCCAGCTTGTCATCGGAGCTGATCCCCGCCGTGCCGGTAGCGCGTATCTTATCCAAAAGCCCCTGGATATGCTGATACTCACCCATGTTCTTGTCCCTGGCCGCGTTCTGCTTTTCCTTTCGCCGCACCGGGAAATTGCCGCCCCCGGAAATCAGGATCGAGGGTACACGGGCGTCAATGACATTGGATTGGTTGAGGTTTTCCGCCAGTTTGCGGGCGTAGAGGTCCACCAGATAGTCGATCTTATCATGGTACATGGGATCGACCTTTTGTTTTTGCTCCTCCGCCAGTTGATAGGCCGCATCTACCTGGTGCTGGTAACTGGCCGTTGCCGCACCGGGCTTGTAGGTATAGAAACTGTTGAGGTCATTGGCCCGCCGGGCCGCCTCCTCGTTGATGGGATAATACTTGGGCATTTCTCCACCTCCTAACGCTCGCCCCGGTCCGGGGCGTCCTTTTTGTGTGCATCCGGCCCCCGCTGTTCCTGGGCCTGCTGCTGGGCCGCCTTCATCTGCTCGGCAATCGTGAGAGGGCGCTCCCCCCGTTTCCGGCGCAGTTCGTGGACATTGAAAGCAGGCCGCAGCTCATAGTCGGACACCTGCTTGTCCGTCAATGGCTTGGTATAGGTCAGATGGCCCCAGGCCAGGAACGCGCCGCCCTCCACCGGGACGCGCTGATCGTAATTGACGATTTCATCCGGGGCGTTGTGGGGCGGTTTCGGGAAGGTCCCGATGTCTACCGGGCGCTGGGTGGAGTAATACTTGTAAAGACCGGGGGCCTCGACCTGCACTACGCTGACCTTGTAAATCCGCTGATACTCCACCAGCCGATTGGTAAAGTCCTGCTCTATTGCGGTGAAGTCACTCCCGTAATGCCCCCACTCATATTGCCGCTGGCCCGTTTCATCATCGTAACAGGCCCAGGTCACATAGGGGGACGGAGCCGTGGGGTGATGCCCCAGGGCGAAGCCTCTGCCGTTTTCCAGCATGACGGCCCGCAGAATGGTGTAGCCTTGATTTTTGTCCATAAAACCTCCTTTTCCAGCCTGTAAAAGTGTGATGCTATGGGACACTTTGTCCCATAGCACCGGCGCAGAATGTTTGAATTATATGAGAAAAAGGGGGCCGGTCATAAAATCATACCGGCCCCCTCCAGAGCAACCCCGGAAACGCCCTATTTACAAGGCTTTTGGGGGCTTAAATCGTAACACCTGACCCCGTCTTTTGCGCGCTTGTTTCGCATCCTCGCACGGGACTTCCTACGGTTGGCCTCGGCCTGACAGATCGGGGAGCAATAGAGCTGCCGCCGCTTGGGGACAAAGGACCTGCCGCACAGAGGGCACACCCTCCGCTCCAGCACAACCTCCTCCTGGGCCAGCGCCTGCTCCAGCGCCGGATCAAGGGGCAGAACGGCCTCCCGGAAATACCGGCACATGGGCCCCGTCCAGGTTTTCCCCAGCATATAGCACCCGCACGTCGTCACAAACTCCATATCATTCGCTTCCGCCCGAGGCGAAAGCTCACTCATTTCGTTGCTCCTCCTCTCCCCACGCAAATAAAGTTTGCGTGGGGGCCCCAAACCAAGCAGGCAGCCATAGTCCCGGTCATAGTTGGCGCACCACTGGACCACCAGCTTGCGAATGGCGGTCTTTTCCTGCCGGGTCAACTCCCGATAGCCCATCGCGTCACCCCCCTGTTCCCAGCCTGACGGTGCAACAGCTCCCGAAAACAGGTC
>NZ_NFHA01000039.1:0-23135 GCF_002159225.1 Flavonifractor sp. An91
ATTCTGGGCAATATCCCGTTCAACTCCGTGAAAATCTATGACCGGCGCTACAATGACCTGAACCCGTACATCCATGACTATTTCTTCATCAAGTCCCTGGACCTTGCAAAACCGGGCGGCATCATTGCCTTTATCACCAGCAAAGGAATTATGGATCGCAAGGACGAGAGCCTTCGAGAATATATCGCGCGGCGGGCAGAGTTCATCGGTGCTATTCGCCTACCCAACACAGCGTTCAAGGCTTTGGCGGGAACCGATGTAACAGCGGATGTTGTTTTCTTGAAAAAGAGAGCGCATCCCATAGAACTTGACCGCACGAATCTTCCGTCCTGGATTGAAACTGACCTGGACCGCAGTAAATGGATCGCCTATAACCGCTATTTCAAAGACAATCCCGAAATGCTCATGGGCGAGATGGTGAGCAGCCGGAATATGTACGGCAACGAAGATGGGACGGCCTGTATTGCCCCGGAAGATTTTGACCTGAACCAGCATCTTACCCAAGCGGTTGACTCCCTGTACGCCCGTTTCACAGCAGAGCCAGATGAAGAAATTGAGGCAGACGAACCGGAAGAAAGCAATACAGAGTATGAGGACGCTCCGGCCGGAACCAAAAACTTCACCTATGTTGTGCGGAATGGCGAGATCTTCTTCTGTGAAAAAGATAAGCTGATCCCGCAGCCTTACACTGGCATGAAGGCCGAAAGAATCAAGGGATTGTGCGAAATCCGTACTGCGCTGCTGGAGGTTATCAACATCCAGTCCCATGAGTATGACCCGGTTGATCTCCAGAAAGTACAGGACACACTCAATCAGGTATATGACCGCTTCGTTGCAAAGTATGGAGCCATCAACAGCAAAGGAAACATCCTCGCTTTTTCTGATGATGACCAATTCCCCTTGCTGCGCTCTATCGAGGATGAGCGGAAAGACAAGACCGGTTGGGATAAATCAGCGATCTTCACCAAAGCCACCATTCGTCCTTTCCGTCAGGTCAACCATGCAGACACCGCCGAGGACGCCCTTCAAATCTGCCTGAATCACAAGCTGCGGGTGGATCTGCCCTATATGTCCTTCCTGACAGGAAAAGCCCCACAGGAGTTGGTGCAAGAGCTGGATACTCGCATCTATCTCAATCCCCAGAAATACTACGGTAATCCGCTGGAAGGATGGGAACTTGCAGAAGAATATCTCAGTGGTCATGTGCGGGATAAACTGCTCTACGCACGTCAGAAGGCAGCGGAAGAACCGGAACTCTTTGCCCGGAATGTAGAGGCTTTGGAGGAAGTACAGCCGGAGCCGCTGACTCCTGCCGACATCGAAGTGAATATGGGTGCCATCTGGGTTCCCATTGAGTATTACCGCCAATTCATGTATGAAACCTTCCAGACCAGCGGATATGAAAAGGTCATCGAGGGCGGCGACAACCGGCACCGCATTGACATTGAGTATTTCTCCTATACCACGACCTGGCGTGTCACCAATAAAAATGCGGAACCGGATTCCGTAATGGTCAACCAGACTTTCGGAACCAAGCGGAAAAATGCTTATGAGATTTTTGAGGATTGCCTTAATATGCAGTCCACTACTGTCCGTGACCGGCAGGAATACATCAATGAAAAGGGCAACAAGTCGGTTAAATATGTAGTCAACGCACAGGAAACCATGATTGCCCGTGCCAAGCAGCAACAGATTCAGGAAGCATTTGCGTCCTGGGTTTGGAAAGAACCGGAGCGCCGGGATAGGCTTCTGCGTATCTACAATGAAACCTTCAACACAGTTCGCCCCCGTGAGTTTGATGGGAGCCATCTCGTATTTCCCGGCATGAACACGGAGATGAAGCTGCGGAAGCACCAGCTTGATTTTGCTGCCCGTGTCATCTATACCGGGACGGGGCTTGCCGCACATGAGGTAGGCGCCGGAAAGACCGCTGCTTTAATTGCCGCCGGGATGTACCTCAAGAACCTGGGAGCGATCCACAAGGCTGTGTTTGTGGTTCCCAATCCCCTGGTAGGCCAGTGGGCAACAGAGTTCTACCGCTTTTTCCCCAACGCAAACCTTTTGGTATCCACCGCAGAGGATTTTACCCCTAAAAACCGCAACCGCTACATTTCCAAGATCGCCACTGGAGAATATGACGCCGTAATTTTGGCACATAGCCAGTTTGAGAAAATCCCAATCTCCACAGAGCGGCAAATCGCTATGTTGGAACGGCAGATCAACGATATTGAAAATGCTATCTATGAGATCAAAAGCGAAAACGGCGAAAATTGGTCCGTCAAGCAGATGGTCATTTTCCGCAAGAATCTGGATGAACGGCTGAAAAAGCTGTCTGCCGAGGAAAAGAAAGACGATCTGCTGACCTTTGAGCAGCTGGGCGTAGATATGATGATGGTGGACGAGGCGCACTTTTTCAAAAACTGCTTTGTCTTTACAAAGCTGCGAAATGTGGCTGGTATTACAACCTCAAGCAGTCAACGCGCCTTTGATATGCTGCTCAAATGTCAGTATTTGCAGGAAACAAATCAGGGGCGCGGCGTAGTATTTGCGACTGGAACGCCAATCAGCAACTCGATTTCCGAACTGTTCGTCATGCAGCGGTATTTGCAGCCGCAGGAGTTGGAACGCTTTGGCTGGTCCTACTTCGACACCTGGATCGCTCATTTTGCCAAACGAACCTCTGTGCTGGAATTGAAGCCGGAGGGCGGCGGCTATCGGATGCGTGATCGCTTCGTCCGCTTCTACAATCTCCCTGAACTGATGGCGGTCTTTCGTGAGGTCGCTGACATCAAAACAGCGGATATGTTGGATATTCCCGGACTCCCGGCTGTTCGCACTGGTAAAGCGGAGATTGTTTCGGTGGAAGCTACCCCCGCACAGCAGGCAATTATGGCCGATTTTATCATGCGGGCAGAAGCAATCCGAACCGGCCGAGTGAAACCGGAAGAAGATAATATGCTGAAGCTGACCGGTGAGGCTCGCCTGATGGCGATTGACCCGCGCCTGATTCGACCGGATGCGGATGGTACAGGAAGCAAGTTGAGTGTCTGCATTGAGGATGTTTATCAGGTTTGGAAGGACACCGCCGCCTCTGCTTCCACGCAGCTTGTCTTTTGTGATGTTGGCACTCCCAAAGCCGGGAAATTCAATGTATATGATGAAATAAGAAATGTGCTGCTGGCAAAGGGTGTGCCGGAATCGGAGATAGCCTTTGTTCACGACGCCACTTCTGAAGCACAGCGGCAGGAGCTGTTTGAGCGTACCCGTCAAGGAAAAGTCCGTATCCTGATCGGCAGCACCAGCAAGCTGGGAACCGGCGTGAATGTTCAGAATAAGGTAATCTCCATTGACCATCTGGACTGTCCGTGGAAACCCTCTGACATTACACAGCGAAATGGGCGTGGGGTACGGCAGGGCAACGAAAACCCGGAAATTATGATAAAGCAATTCGTGGCAAAAGGGACATTTGATGCGTATCTCTGGCAGATTCAGGAGCAGAAATTGCGGTATATCACGCAGATTCTTACCGGGAAACACATCGCCCGCTCTTGTGAGGATGTGGATGAAACCGTTCTGTCTGCCGCCCAGTTCAAGGCGGCGGCTACCGATAATCCGATGGTTGCACAGAAGATGGAACTGGAAAACCGGGTCACGGAATTGAAAATCCTGCGGGGTGCGTGGAGTAACGAGCAGCTTTCTTTGGAGCGCAAAATCAGCACTATTTATCCTGGGCAGATAAAGCGGTATGAAAAGGAAATCGACCAGATCGGTGAGGATATTAAACTGCTGAACCAATCGGCCGGCAGCGACTTTTCGATTGTCCTGGATGGCAAACGCTATACAGAACGGTCAGAGGCCGGAGAAGCCTTCGGGCTGCTCTATCGCATGATAAAGGAAGGCGCAAAGGACGATTCGGAAGAATTTGAGATTGGTGCTTATCGCAGTTTCCCGTTGTATCTGTCGGTTGGGTATGTTTCACGATTGGTTTTGAGATATAACCACCACTACACAACGGAGGTTGGAACTTCCGCTTTAGGTGCTATCACCCGCATTGAACACCTTGCCGAACGGATTCCCGGCTATCTTAAAGAGGCCCAGCGTGAGTTAGAGGAAGTGCAAAAACAACTGGCGGTTGCTCAACAACAGGTTGGACAGCCGTTTATTTATGAGGATGAGTTGTCGGAAAAGGTTGCCCAACTCACAGAAATCAATACCAAGTTGGAGTTTGAGTCATTACAGGAAAGCGAGGTGATTTTGGATGAAAACGGACAACGATCTGATGGCGAGGAAGATTGGGATTCTGAAAGAGTTCCTTCCTGCGCTTCTGCCGAAGTATAAGATCATGCTGCTGGAGGCATTCAGCCCCCATGATCTTCTCACGGCGTATATCAAAAACACACTGTCGGGCTACCCCCGTCTGGAAGATCAGAACCTGGACGACCTGACGGTGGAACTGCTGTACCCCACTGACGAGGCGGCGGAACACTGTATCAAAGAGTTCCTTGCTCTGCGCCTGGACGATGACAACGAGCATGAGCTGGAGCAGTGATGTGAGGTGGTGATATATGGGCGAGAAACATTCGGCTGTCGGCTATCTCTTTCGAGAAGGTGCTTTTTTGCCAGCCCAAGAAACAAAGCCGGTCCGCAATGAGTTTGGCCTGGACCTGTTTCAGCATAGAGGCTCCGTTTATGAGGGAAAAACCGGACTGCAATTCTGTTCTCTCCAGCAGGCGGAGGACTTGGCCGGTTTCGTTGAGAAGCATGGCGGTATTGAAAAAGTCCAAAAGCTGATTGCAGACAGTTTGGAGCGCACCGGTCTTTCTCCCCGCTATACCCGACCGGATGAAAAGAAAAAGGACATCTTTCCGCCAAAGGAAAAAGACGAGAACCGGGTTTTTGCCAAAGACCTGATGGGCAACAAGCACTACTACTACCGCTTCTACAACGAAAATGGCATTGAACTCTACACAATGGAGAAGAAACGGGAGTTCTTCCAAACGGTTTATATTCCATGTGACGGGTTTATGGTGGGCATTGACCAGCGGCACCGGCTTGAAGAAGTTCTGAAATGGCTGCCCACGCTGGAGCATGGCATCCGGGGTGAGATCGAGAGGGTTTTCAATCAGAGTATGGAAGCCCCGGACCGGTGGGCTGATCTGGGATTTGCAAATCTGCTTGGACGGTATGAAGAAGCAAAAGCCCACAATGCCCCCATTGCTGCGGAACGGCAGCGGCAAGCTGATGAAAGGCGGGCGCAGCAAGAAGTCCGTGAACAACAGTTGGCACAAGAACGACAGGCCCGTTACGATTCCGCCATTCGTGAGGCCGAAGGAGATATTATGGCGGGAAAGGAGGTGATAAACCGGGAGATCAACGGTAAATCTCTCATTATGCAGCTCTTTCGGGAGCATGAAATTCCTGTTCCTCTCAAAACACAGGGCTGGATCATCAATTCGCTTCACAGCATCCGGTATGAACCCCAAAACGGAGAATGGCACTATCGTTACTTCAAAGGCAGCCGGGACAGCACCAAAATGTTTGACCTGCTTTCCAAACTGTCCGCTGCGATTCAGACCCGACAGCAGTTTGAAGAACACGGGGCATCCCCGCCGGACACCCCTGTGCTGGACTGTGAGGAAGAACAGGAGATGGAACTGTAAATCTGGTTTTTGAAAGGAGCCAATATGAAAAAAGCAATTTTGAGCGTATCCGCTGCCGCCGCCATGATTGGCGGCCTTTTCTATTTTGGCTGGTATCGCAACCGCCACGGCGCCAACTAAGCAAACCGACCTGTCTGGAAGGAGGTGAAACGATATGCCGATGACAGCGACAATGGCGCCCTACACTCTTTTCATCCTGGATGATGATACCCCTATGAACCCTCGTGAGGATCACGACTGCCTGGGGAAAATGGTCTGCTGGCACAGCAGATACAGCCTGGGCGAGAAGCACGATTATGACGAGCCAAGCGATTTCCTGCGAAGCCTGCTGTTTTCTGAATACTCCAGCGGCCACAACCGTAACAATCCGGTTTTCGCGTTCCTCAAATCCGGCAAGGCAAAGGATGCCCGCCTGGAATACAACCGCTCCACGCGGGAGTGGGAATTGCGGGAGAATCAGCACTGGAGTTCAGACAGCGATTGGTATGTGTCCTCCAGCTATGCGGCCTCGTTGAAAGATGAAGTCCCGGACTGGTTTTTGGATGATTGCCTTTCTGCCCTCACCACCGGCGAACTGTTTTCGCTGGTAGAACAAATGGATGGCATGGTGATTCTTCCGCTTTACCTGTACGATCACAGCGGGATCACCATGAACACCTGCGGCTTTTCTTGCCCGTGGGATTCCGGTCAGGTTGGCTGGATCTACGCAGATAAAGCGATGATCGAGCAGGAACACGGGAAAATCACCCCTGAAATATTGGAGAAGGTTCGTCAAACCCTGGAAGCCGAAGTCAAGGAGTACGATTACTACCTGACCAACCAGTGCTATGGATTCCAGCTTTTCAAGGAAGATGTGGAGGTGGATAGCTGCTGGGGATTCCTGGGGGAAATCCGGGATGTTCAGGATGCTGTAAAGGAGCATCTGCCGGAGGATTGCAACCCGGCAATCGTTGAATCGCTCCAATTTCAGTATGAGGAACTGGACATCGACGAGTATTTGGAGCGATTGCAGGAAGAAACGGAGGGATTAGACTGTGAGCCTGGATAACACAGTGAATGTTTTCATCCTGTATGGCTGCACCTTGAGCAAGGAGCGAAGTTCCATGCGAATCGTGGCCGCCACTACGGATGAAGAAATGCTGCATACCATCATTGGCGCCCAAATCCTCGGCGGCACAATGGACTACCGGGGCTTCAGCAATATGAAGGGCTTTGAACAGTTCCGGGCGGCCTGTCGTGCCGGTGATGTTCAGTATAGCAATCTGGACTATGGCTTTGTGGAGCAGACGGAAAATCTGATGCTCCCGGACTGTGCAAAGGAGCCGCAGTTTGAGAAAGCATATCGGCTGCTGAACCTGTCCGACCATGAGTTCAATGCCATCCGCAATGGTTCTCTGGAGAGCCTGGGCGAAGATCGCACCCGTTTGATTCTGGATAAGGCGCTGTCATGGGCGGCACAGAACTATGCCGGATGGGACTTATACCGCCATTTGAGAGATGAACTCGGCATGAGCAACGAGGAAATCGGAAAAGCCGGATTTGACCTGAATGAGTTCTATGAGGTCGAAGCGGCGGACTCTGCGGAGTATGAAGTGGAGGCTGACTATGGCGAAGAACTTTAATTCTTCTGCTCTGCCGGAACATTGCTATGCAGTTCTTCCCGGTTCCGGGCAGCTCATAGAGGTCAGGCGCGGCGAAAAGGGCTACTATCCCTGTGCCTACTCCACCAGCGACCGTGAGTATAACAAGGTTCTGGCAAATTACTTCAATGCCCATGAGGGCATTTCAAAGGCACAGGCGGCAGCTATGTTGGCCGGTTCCATGTTTGGCTGGAATGTTCCTGCTGCCGATCCTGCCTGTTACGATGCAGAGGGCATCCCGATCCAACCGGGAGAAAAGAAAGCGCCCACCAGATCGCCGGAATATCAGTACGAGCAGGCAAAGCTCATCCGGCAGAACTACCAGCCTGGAACCAAGGTTGTTCTGGATGAAAAGATGGAAGATCCCTACCGTGAAATGCCTGCGGGACTGACCGGCATCGTAGATTCCGTTGACGATCTGGGGCAAATTCATTGCCATTGGGAGAATGGTTCTTCGCTGGCGCTTATTCCGGGCGTTGACCATTTTCATCAGGATATGACTCAGGAGCCTGTGATTGAGAGCAGCGAAGAACAGGAGCCTGATTTGGAATTGTGAGGTGATGTGATATGAGCAGAAGCGCCGCTGCGTATCAGAAATTTACCGAGGATGAGATTCGGAAAGCAAACAGCGTGGATATTCTGTCCCTGGCCCGTGGCTATGGATATGAGCCGGAAAAGGCAGGCCGCAAAGCTGTCCACATGAAGCACAGCGGCGGGCTTTACATCTTCCCCGAAAACAATCGCTTTTTCCAATGGACGGGTCCTGATGATGGAGTCAAAGGCGGCGCCATTGATTTTGTCATGCGGGAAGAAAACCTGTCCTTCCCCGAAGCGGTGGGCAAGCTGATCGGCAAGGAGTTCTCTCCATCCGTAAAGCAGGTGGTTCCCTATGAGAAAAAAGAACGGGAGCCGCTGGTGCTACCCGAAAAGGCAGACAACATGAAGCGGGCCTATTGGTATCTGGTTTCTGTCCGAGGTATCAGCCCTAAAATCGTAAGCCACTTTATGAATCGGAAGATGATTTATCAGGAAAAGAAGTATGGCAACTGCGTGTTTGTAGGCTACGATGCGGAAGGAACCGCCCGGTACTGCTCCATGCGGGCGGCCAGAGATAACAGCTCCTTCAAAATGGATGCGACCGGCTCTGATAAAAGCTACCCCTTCTTCCACGAGGGCAAAACCGATCTGCTGATTGTCACCGAGGCGCCCATCGACCTGATGAGCCATGCTTCTATTGCCGCTGACTTTTATGGGCGTGACTGGATGCAAGATCACCGTATCTCTACCGGCTGCCTTTGGAATGGAGCCATTGACCGTTATCTGGAAGCCCATCCGCAGATCAAGCGGCTGGTGTTTGCAGTGGACAATGACTATCTGGCCCGTGACAAGAATGGGCAACTGCGAAATTGGGGGCAGCTTACAGCGGCAAAATGGATGAAGGCATACACCGAAAAGGGATATGCCTGCGCGGTTCATGTGCCGCATTTGAATGACTTTAACACCGACCTGGTGGAAATGCGGAAGGGGCGTTCTGTGGAGGATTTAGACCGTCAGCGCATGGCGGAGCTGGAAACCGCATTTGAACAGAGCGCCGAGGAAGAACCGGAACAAGGTATGGAGGTGTAAAATTGACAAAAATCAAAACCTTTGAATTGGATCGCTGGAGTGAGCCGGATGAAAAGCGGCGTGTCCGGCACATCGGCATGGCCGACGCAAAAGAAACCTTTGACAGACTGCAAACGCACCTGGAACTGAAAGGTCTGCTCCCGGATGAGTATTTCCTGTTCTCCGATGAACTGACGGGCGAGCTGCCTGAATTTGACCAGGCGCTCTGTATTCCCAATTTTGGGGCCAGCGAAGGTATCTATCTGGACATTTCCCTGGCCTGCCGCGACAAAGTCGGCAAGCGCTATTTTCAAAACTTTGCTACCGGCAAGACATTGGGAGAAACTGCGGACGACTATTACAGGATGTTCCGCATTGCTGCCGAATGTTCCCTGATGCTCAATGGCCGTGGAAATACCTATGAACAGAAAAAAGTGGACATCGTTCTGACCGAGCAAGAAGCGGAGGCCGTGGGAACTGTGGTGGATATGGAACTCTGCGGCCACCATCCGCCGGAGGCCGAGGCCATTTTGAACTCTGCGCTGGAGAAGATCGACCGGATCGCCTTTGCAAAAGTCCAGACTATTACCTGTCATGGGAAAGACGATTACTCTCTCTGGTCTGCGGAGATTCCCAAAGATATGCTGCACTCCATCCTGCACGAAGCCCGCGAACGGGTTGGAACCCTGGATGAACTGATGGACGCAATGAACCCGAAGGACGGGTATGAAATGCGGCTGTTCATTCAGACACCGGGACGGCAGTTTGCGTTCTACCGTATCCCTGAACGGCTCTCCAATCTGGAGGACTTCGCCAATGAGGGCTGCTCTGTCCGAGGAACAAAGGACGAAATCATGGCGGAGATTTTTACCGAGTGGGCGCCCGCCCAAGAAGATCTGGAAGATGACTTTGAACTGTGACAGCCCGCACTTTTCTTTTCATCTGTATCTGCCCGCCCCCCCTGCGGGGGCGCCCCGCAACCGGAATCCGCAGGCCACGCCCTGCGGTTCTCGGTTAAGGCAGGAATAGCCGTCATACCTGACGGCGGGCTGACAGCTTGAAAGCCGTGCTTTCAACGGGGTTTTGAGGATTTCAAAGAGTATGATTTTTTGATTCTGGTGTGATTTTTGTCATACCGCACTTTGTATCCGTTCTACCCACCGATTCTAACCATCCTCTGCGTTAGAATGGTTAGAATGGTTAGAATGTGAAAAGCATTTTGTCAGAGCGCCGGATGAACCGGCGCCTTTTCTGCTGGAAGGGAGGATTGATTTGAAGGAATCGCCCATAAAAACAGAGCGCAAGACGCTCCATCTGCCGGAGGATACCATTCGGGCGCTCAATAAGCTGGCGGCCAGGAACGGGACGGACTTTTCCAAAGAAGTGCGCAGGGCGATTGACGAATATCTGGATTTGGAAACCACCGCCGAAAATATTGACATGATAAACGGGGTCATCCGGCAGGAACTCAGCGGGCAGCTCAAAGCCCTGGGAAATCGGTTGGCCGGACTGATAAACCGCCTGACGATCATATCGGCTGCGGGCTATTATGCCAACATTGCCATTATCGCAGACCTTATTGACCAAGATCGCTATTCGTCTTTTGAAAAAATTGAGTCGGCGGCCCGAAAGCGGGCATTGGCATTTGCCAATCAGAAAAACGCGGATGCGTTGCGTACTTTCATGGATGACGAGGAAATGCAGAAAGCCATCTATGCCGTACAAGGAGGGTCCCGTGTCGATTCTGATTTATAAGCAGCGCCACCGGCACCCCAATTATAAGAAAACTCCAAAAGGCAACTATGCACATATTGGTTACATTGCAACTCGTCCCGGTGCCGTGAAGAATGAGGGGATGCGCCACGGGCTGTTTGGCAAACTGGAGTCGGGGGCGGTCAAAGAGTTTGACACTTGGCAGGAAGCCGCCCGCCTAGTTCGGGAGCTGTCCTATCGCCGTGTCAATATGTATCGGGGAATTATTTCCTTTTCGCCGGAAACGGCTGCCGAATTGGGGCTGTCCGATCACAAAGCGTGGGAGGACTATATTGACCGCCACATTTTGACCCTTGCAAAGTTCAATGGAATCAGGGTGCAGGATTTGCAATGGGTGGCCGCCCACCATAACGAAAAAGGTCATCCTCACATCCATGTGGTGTTCTGGAATAAACATCAGCGAACAATGGTCCCTTTTGTCCACCCAAGCATCCCGGATAAAATCCGTAAGCAGCTCATTCGGGATACCTTTGCCGAGCGCATCAAGGCATATTGCGAGGACAAACAGCAGGCCAAGGAACACCTGTCGGCCATCACAGACGAAATGATCGACGAGTTTGAGAAGTATATGGAACAGCTTCACCCGCAGGAATATCGCCGCCTACGTGAAGCGTTTGGGCGAATCACGGATGATGAACTGGGGACTTCCCCTTTGGACAGCGTTGTTGGTGCAATGAAGATTGCCCCCTTTCTCTCACGCCTGTTCGCGCTGAAGGAGAAAATGCCGAAAAAGGGACGGCTGTATTACAAATTGCTGCCAGAGGATGTGAAGGTCGAAGTGGATGCCTTTGTTGCCTTCCTGAAAGAAAACAACGAGTACATCCGCAATCTGGTTCAGGACTATGTGGAGAGCAAAACCCGCCTTGCCATGCTCTATGACACCGACCCGACCCACATCAAAGAACAGCAGGAAAAGGCTGTGGCAGAGGCCGATAAGCTGATCGCCAATAAAATTCTCGATATGATCCGCACCATGCTGTGCAAAGACCGTGAGGTCCAGTCTTTTGAATATACAGAGGCCCGGAAAGCCTACTTCACCGAACAGATGATTTGCGAAATTCTAATAGCGCTGGAGCAGGCTGCTATGAGTTTTGACATGGAATACGACGACCGGCAAAAGGCCATGAGTACCGAACTGTCAAAGGCGGCCCGAAAAGAGTGGTATCTGCGGCATAAGGACAAGGGGGTGGAACCATAGCAATCCGCAAATAAATGTATTGTCGAAAAGTTTTGCGATTATAAACCGCAAAACTGATTGACCACCTGTGCGTTTTGCGGTATAATAATAGCGAATGGAGGTGGTCACGATGATTGAAAGACCGTTATATGTGGATAAGATTATGGCCTATGTAGATACTCCTTTTGTTAAAATCCTTACAGGGGTGCGCCGCTGCGGAAAATCTACCATACTGAAAATGATTATGGAAAGGCTGAAAACGGAACGAAACATCCCGGAAGATCGCATTATAAGCTGTCGTTTTGATTCTATGGAATATGAGGATATGACGGCAAAGCAGATCTACACGCTATTGAAGGATCAGCTTTCCTCCACAGGAAGGACCTATCTGTTTCTGGACGAGGTTCAGGAAATCAAAGGCTGGGAAAAGGTCGTAAACTCGCTGGCATCCGATTTTGATGTTGACTTGTATATTACAGGCTCCAACTCCAGAATGATGTCCTCTGAAATAGCGACCTATCTTACTGGCCGATACATTTCCTTCCGCATTTTTACCCTGTCTTTTGGCGAATATCTGATGTTCAAAAGCAAATTCGCCAATGTTGGGGAGCCGAAATCAGAACTTGCCAATTATGTTCGCCTGGGAGGATTTCCGGCAACGCATTTGCAGGCGTATTCTCAGGATGAAATCTACACGATTGTCCGGGATATATACAATTCCACGATCTTCTCGGATATTGTAAAGCGAAATCAGGTTCGGAAGATCGACCAGTTGGAGCGTGTCGTAAAATACACATTCAATAATGTCGGCAACACCTTTTCCGCCAAGTCCATTGCAGATTACCTGAAAGCAGAACGGCGATCCCTCGACAACGAAACGGTTTACAGCTATTTGGAAAAGCTGGAAAAGGCATATCTGCTTCACCGCTGTTCCAGATATGATTTGCAGGGGAAGGAAATCCTGAAAACGCAGGAAAAATTCTATCTGGCCGATGTTGCCTTGCGATACAGTGTTCTCGGCTATAACGCAGACAGCGTTGCTTCCAGCCTTGAAAATATCGTATATTTGGAACTCTGCCGACGGGGATATACTGTCAATGTGGGGAAAACCGGAGATAGCGAGATTGATTTTGTAGCAGTCAGACAAAACGAAAAAATCTATGTTCAGGTGACGCAGGAGATCAACTCGGAAAAGACAGAAAAGAGAGAATATAGCCGCCTGCTTGAAATACCGGATAATTACCCCAAATTTGTTCTCACAACAGACGAATTTGCCGGTGGGAACTATGAGGGAATCAAGACAATGCACATAGCGGATTTCCTGCTCAGTGCGGAGTATTGACATCGAACACCAGATGAAACTCAATGAAAATCTACTGTCTGCCGGAAAAAGTCCCTTGAAAAAGTTGTGACTTTGGAAGAAAAGTCCCTTGAAAAAATTGATATTGCCATACAGAAAGCAGTCCTGCGGGGCTGCTTTTTCTATTTTCAGAAGATTTTTTGAAAAGCAAAAAAGTGACCGGCCACCCGGTTCCAGAAAGGAGAAAGGATGATAGAAGCGAACACTTCCTATAAGCAAAATGGTGTGCCGGTGTCGATTCCGAGCGGTTCGTATGGCATTGCCCCTTTGACGGTTCACCAATATGAATACCCCAAAGGACACCCCTGCCATAACTGCCCTTATACCCTGCGCACCTCTGTCCCGTCCTGTATGTTCCCTGAACGAAGGGACGGCGGCTGTCTATGGTACGATCTGAAAAAACAGCGGCGCCCTCCGCTGCCTGCGGTTTACCCCAAAAATCAGGCGGCGGCAGAGCGCATTTTTGCTTTCGTTGAAGTTCTCAAAGATGTAATGAAGCGAAAAGGTTATCAGGAAAGGAGGAAACCGATTGCGAAATAAAACCGATTTTTACAGGCTGTTCTTTGAACAGCTTGCCCGGCGCGGCTTTGATGTGAAGCGGTCCCAATCTTCCGATTACATCGCTGATATTTATTTCAAGAACCAGCTTGTGGCCTATTTCTCCAAAGCCGATACGGTGATCCAGAACCCCTTTGTCACAGTCAAGGACAAACTCATTCGCCTTATCAACGATACGGCCCAGGACACGGCGAACAAAGCGGGTATCTGCCGCGACTGTCCTTATACTGACGCCAATGAGAAACTTCCCAATGGCTCTTATAAGCTGGCAGAATACAATGGCGTGACTCTCGCCTGCAAGGAGCATCATCTGTTTGGCTATGTGTTCTCCACCTACCGCACCGCCCCGGATTCCGGCGAAATGATGGCCCGCCAGATTTTTTACAACAAGGAATTTGCAGGACAGGATTTCGCCAAACGGAGCGGTTTGGTGGATGAACGTGCGCTGTTCACCGAAGAAGAACTCCGGGTCCTTCATGCGGGCTTGGTTAAGATGAGCATACTCGATCAGGATGTTTCCAACGAGGCCCGTGAATCTGTGGAACGGATTCTTGACAAAATCGAGGACATTATCCCGGAGCTGCGGGAGCAGGAAATGGAGTTTGACTTTGATATGGAGTTCGGCCAGCAGGAAGAAATGGAGATTGGAGGATAGCAAGAATGAGCAGCAAGAGAAATCAGACCATCGCTATCGCCCGTTTCCTGATGTATAAATACGGGCTGAACCAGCAGCTTGAGGGCATGACGGACGAAGAATACCTGGCGCATCCTATTGGCTTGGATGTGGGGCAATATGTAGCTGACCTGATGAAATACTGCCCGGAGCATATCGTCGATCAGGTCATGGAACATCAGGATGCTCTTTTGCGGCGCCTGGGTACGGATTATCTCACCGTCATAGCCTATATGCCTTATGAGGAAGATGGAGGGACAAAGTATGCGTGATGGACGCCCGAATCCTGATATTTGGGGAAATATCATCACCTGCGGGGAGATCGCCGTGGGCATTTACGAGATCGTCGGCACAAAGAAGCGCGGGCTGGAAGTGCCGAAGGCCCTTGCCGAAGAAATCCTGCCGGAATCTGTGATGGAACAGGCTGCACAGGACGGTGAGAACCTTTGTTTTACCGACCCGGTTTCCAACGCCATCGTTGCGGACACCCTGCTGGAACAGGAACTTGTTACTGATCCGCAGGCGGCGGCTCGTCTGGACGCAATCCGGCAGCTTGATGATGTGACCTATGATACGGCCTTTGAACCGCCTGTTTCAGACTATGAGCTAGACGGGCTGGACTTGGAAAGATAGGAGTTTACAATGAAAATCCTGGATTTCGACCTGGAAGGAAGTCACTTCATCATCGAAGCAGACATTTCGCCGCGCCAAGAGGCGGATGATGATATGGAGTGTCAATGGCTCCGGTACGACTTTGATAACACGCAGGTTTATAAGGAAACGGACGGCGCAGTTTCGCCGTTCCAAATTACAGCCGTTGCCTGGGCTGGCTACCAACTGACTGCCGATCATGCGTTGAAAGATGTGATCGGACGCATTTCCCGCAATGAAACCGGTAAGCTGACCGTTCATTATGTCTGTCCAGAGCTTCAAGAGTTTTTTGATGAACTCAAAAAATATCCGGCAATCAGCGGGGAACGAACTATTCCGTATTTCATTTTTCACGGCGGCGATATTGCAAAACTGGCGTATGCGACCAATGAGTTTCTGTATTACGAGGACAGTAACTATATGCCGCTGATGTTCCGTACCGTTGACGGCACGCTTGTTTCCGACAATGAATTTGCCGATATGGGGCTGTATGAATCCGAGGAAAATGTTGAGAACGGCACAGAACATATTTTGCCGTTCACAGATTACGGTTCCGATGTGGAAAGCACCTGTGATTTAGAGGACGAGGAAGATCTGGAAATTTGAAACTCAGAGGTTTGCGGGCTATGTTCCGTCGCCGGTGGGCAGTTTTCATCGACTTTTGCACCATCCATCTGCTGGGTGGATGGGCTTAATTTGGAAAGGTAGGTGTTACTTTGAGGCTGGTCTATATTTCTTCCCCATTGCGGGGAGATATGGAAAAGAACATGGAAAAGGCAAAGGACTACTGTGCTTATGCAGCATCCTGCGGCGTGATTCCCTTGGCGCCGCATACGATTTTCACGCAATATCTGAATGACGCAGTGCCGGAGCAGCGGGAACAGGGCTTACGAATGGGTCACGAACTGCTGGAGCGCTGCGATGAACTCTGGGTAATGGGCGACACCATCTCTCAGGGAATGAAGGACGAAATTGGCCTGGCTACTTTTTTACAACTCCCGATTCTCTATGTATCCGATGATATGGTGAAGAATCAGAAAATGATCCGCCAGTCGGATCGCCCTCTGGACATAAATGACTGCATCCCCGACAGTAGCCAGTACAACTACGAAAATCAATTTTTGGTTCTCAAGCCTGGGGTGAGCAGCAAGGGCAAGGACATGACTGCCGACGACTCCATCTGGTATGCCCGTAACGGTTTTGGATGTATTTATGGAGCCAGAGGTCAGGCCGTGTATGCGGAAAGCCTGTTGACCGGCAAATACATTCATTGGGAACGACATGACTTCTGTGGCATCGTCAAGCCGGAAAGCTTGAAAGAATGGCTTCTGGATAAGCCGGTCAGGAATGAGGCTGCCGAAGAACTCACCAAGTTTGTCACCCCTGAACTTATAAGCGCAGCCAAGCAAAACCATACTGCTTGCGGCTATCCTTTTCTAATCGGGTATGCCCCTGCGGAGGGCGGTCTGCATGAAGCGTTCTGCCTGGACCCCGATCCGGTCAATCTTGCCTCTTTTATTGTGAAGATGGGGAAAGAGCGCGGCGACCTGATGATCTGTACCCCGCTGGATACCCCGTTTCTGAATACCGTTGGTATGTTCACTGACCAATGCGTAGATTTTGATTTTTTACAAGATCATCTGCTGCCGGTTCTGATTCCCATGCAGATGGGCAAAACGGAGCCGCAGGAAATCAAGCTGACCGAGGATCAGGATAACGAAGCGTTTCTGGATGATTTCGCTGTTGAGGATGATATGGAATTATGAAAACAAAGCCTAAATTGATGGTTTGTGCGCTGATCTTCGTTTCCGGCGCGATTCTCAACCTGTTTTTCTCAACAGCGGTTCACGGTCTGCTGACAAGAGAGATCACCCGGCTTTCACTTCTCCCCATCGGGGACTGCCTTGCCAGCCTATTTTCCAACCGCCAGCACATGATGTTGTATCTGTGTCTGCAAGGGTTTGTAAGTGTGTTGGCGGTTATGTTCTTCCTGACCAACATGAGGCCGTATGAATCAGACCTGGACACGATCACCCCGGAAATTCAGACACCCAGAGCCGTGGGCCAATACCAGCATGGTTCAGCCCGGTGGATGACCGATTCCGAGAAAGACAAAGCATTTGACAGCTACATTCTTGACCCGCACGACCCGACGATCCGGCAGCTCTTAGAAACCGGATACGATGGTTTGGACTTTCTCAAAGAAAAATAAGGAGGCGATAAATTGAAGTTGAACCTTCATCCCAAAGGTATTCCCAAGCTGGAGCCTTTGGGAACGGGTACTCCGCTGAAAAAAGGCGGCGTGGTGGTAGGTATGCGAAAGGAGGGCGATAAAGAAAAAATCTATTTTGTCGGTGATGACTGCCACCTGCTCTGTGTCGGCGCGACACGTTCAGGAAAGTCAAGATGTCTGGTTCTGGAAAGTATCTGTCTTTTGGGACTCGCCGGAGAATCCATCTTCTGCTCCGACCCCAAAGCCGAATTGTTCCACTACACCGCTGATTTCCTGAAAAAGTTGGGTTATGAGGTTTTGGTGCTGGACTTCAAGAACCCCGAAAAGAGTATGCGCTACAATCTGCTCCAGCCCATCATTGACGCCATCAGTGAGGGAGACACCGACCGTGCAGAAATGCTGGCCTGGGACTTGACGAACAATCTGGTTGGTAAGCCGGAGGGCGAAAAGATTTGGACAAACGGTGAATGTTCCATCATAGCGGCTGCCATTCTTTGCGTGGTGTGCGACAACCAAAAACGACCGGAATTTCAGAACATGACCAATGTGTATTGGTTCATTTCGGAAATGTGCCGTACCATCGGAAATAAGATGCCGCTGTTGGAGTATGTCAAGAAGCTCTCTCCATCCCACCCGGCACGGGCGCTTCTGTCCATTTCCGATGTGGCGCCGTCCCGTACCAGAGGCAGCTTCTACACCTCTGCCCTGACCACCTTGCGGCTGTTCACCTCGAAGTCCATCTACGCTATCACCCATACCAGCGATTTTACCCTTGCAGATATGGGCAGTAAAAAGCAGGCGTTGTTTGTAATCCTGCCCGACGAGAAAACCACCTTTTATCCCATTGCTTCTCTCATTGTGTCGCAGCAATATGAGCTTCTGGCGGAGGCGGCAGACAGGCGCGGCGGGCGTTTGGAACGCCGTGTCAACTTCATCCTTGACGAGTATGGCAACTTTACTCCCATCAGCGACATGACAAACAAGCTGACCGTGGCGGCTGGCCGTGGGATGCGATATGCCCTGTTTGTGCAGGGCTTTGACCAACTGAAAGAAAAGTACAGCGACAATATCGCCAACACGATCAAGGGCAACTGTCAGGTTTGGGCGTACCTGCAAAGCGATGACCCGGAAACGCTGCGGGAGATGTCCGATAAACTCGGCAGCTATACCACATCCAGTTACCAGCTTTCGGCCAGCAACGGAAAATACACAACCCCGTCTAACTCCCAGAGCGTCAGCCTGACCGAGAGAAAGTTGCTCAATACGGATGAGGTCCGGCGAGTCAAGCGTCCCCATCAAATCATCACCAGCCGCGACCACCCCGCTATGATGTATGCGCCCGACCTTTCTCAGTGGATGTTCAACAAGATGTTGGGGTTGGGAGATATGGAGCATAACCGCAGGCTGCGGGAAGAACGGGAACAGAAACGGCCAATCATCACCGACACGAAGCAAGAAATCGCATTGTGGAACATCTGGATTTACTACCAGAAGGACATCATGCGCCGCCTTTCGCAGCAAAAGGGCGCTATGGGCGGTGGCCTTGATGATGATTAACTCATAGGAGGTTTTGAATGAAAGAGAAAATCAACCAGACGGCGGGCAGGCTGAAACAAACTGTCCGGGCGGTGGGTGTTGGTATTGCCACACTTACCGCCTCTTTTTTTATGTCCGCACCGGCTTATGCCGCTGGTGTGCAGGACAGTCAGATTGTCAAGGGAACCGAGAAACTGGTCGGTGATGTGACAACCTGGCTGATGGTGCTGGCGCCGGTGGTAGCCGGTCTGCTTATCATCTATTTCTGCATCCGGCGCGGCATGGCTGACGAGATGGATCAGAAAAAGTGGAACAACCGCATTGTGGTGGCGGTGGTGTCCTGCATTGGCGCCGTACTCGGTTCCGCCACCCTGAACCTGATTCTCGGCTACTACCAGTAAGCCGGGATACATTCCGTAGTACAGGCGATTTCCGCGCCTTACTAAATAAATCATTTTATTAACAGGAGGAAAAAACTATGGCTAACTTCATCCGCAACACTCAGGTTAAGGCTATGACTTCTATCTGGACTGCCAAGCAGAAGGCCCGTGAGCTGGCTGACCGCACGGCGGAGGCGCTGACCGACCGCACCGGTCAGGGTACGCTGGATGTGGCGATTACTGTGCTGATCTCCATTGTCCTGGGCGCCCTGATCCTGGCCGGTCTGTACCTGATCGTGGACGACACCGTGCTGCCCACCATCACCCAGCGCATCAAGGATATGTTCAACTACGGCGGCTGATTGGAACAAACAGCGGCGGGGCCATCGGCCCCGCCCTAATTTTTGACAGGAGGTTTTTCAATGGAGTTCAAAGCGGAAATCAAAAAGACTTTTACCGGTCCCGACAAGCTGCGGGCGGTGTGCAGCGTGGTCCTGGATGACTGCTTTCTGGTGAAGAATGTGCGGGTCGTCGAGGGCGAAAAGGGGCTGTTTGTGTCCCTGCCCAGCCGCCGGAATGTCAAGGGCGAGTGGGTGGAGCATTGCTTCCCCATGACGAAGGAACTGCGGGCAAAGCTCTCCGCCGCTGTACTGGAAGCGTATGAGGCCGCCGTACAGAACGAAGAAGCTGCCGTGTCCTGATTGCCCGCCATATTCCAATCCCTATTGGGGGCGGCCGAGCGCCGCCCCCAGAAAGGAGGTGGTTGCTGATTGGAATATATCTTAGTGCTGCTGATCGTGGCCCTGCTGAATGGAGCAATCGCCTATATTGATGGGCTGATGGAAGGGATTATCCCTCTTACCCTGTACGCAGAGCAGTATATGTCCACTTTGGCCGGGGTCGATTTGTTTCAGTCCTTGTTCGACATTGTATTCGGCTTTGGCGTGTCCCTGATTGTGCTGAAGTTCCTGAAAAAAGGCTTTGAAACCTATGTTCTGTGGTCAGACGGGGACGCCGACGAGGAGCCTATTGCCATTCTCACAAACTTTTTCAAGGCTATGGCTGTGGCAATCTGCTTTCCCACCATGTATGACTGGCTTGCCACGATTGTAGAAGAAATGAGCAATAAAATGCTGGAGGCCATCGGCCTTGCCACCGCTTACGATTGGGCAGGCTGGGTATCCGGCATTTCATCAATGGGGCTTGTGACAGCCATCTTTGGCTTGGTATTTGTCATCGTCTATTTCATCCTATATTTCCAATTCCTGATGCGCGGGCTTGAAATCCTGATTTTGCGAGTAGGTATTCCGTTGGCCTGCGTAGGTCTGATTGACAATGACAAAGGCGTGTTCAAGCCCTACATGAGTAAGTTCTTCCAGTCTGCGCTCTCTGTGGTAATTCAGGTTTCTCTTGCGAAATTGGGGGTTGGCCTGATGATGAATATGCACATTTTCTGGGGCGTGGCCTGTATGATTCTTGCGGTGCGGACACCGAAGTTCCTTCAGGACTTCCTCATTACGACCGGTGGCGGTGGCGGCGGCGCCATTGTCAACAACGCATACCATTCTGTACGGCTGGTGCAGATGGTCAAGGGCATGGGAAAGTGAGGTGATGGCTGATGGTGACAATGGACGATATTTCAAATGCCATCATCCTGCTTGTGCGCGTTGGTGCGGTAGCCCGTTTCGTCTACTGCCTGGTGCGCTTGACCGCAGCCGAGGAACAGGCGGCGCAGTATAAAAAGCGCGCCCGTAACACAGTGATCTTCTACATCATCGCAGAATCCATCTGGCAAATCAAAGATCTGATTCTGTACTACTATTCCTGACAGGAGGTGCAAATGGACGAAGATTTGAAACTCTACATCCCTCTGGGCGTGAAGCCGGAGGCCGAACTGTTTACTGGCTTTGGGAAAAAACAGCTTTTTCAATCCATTGTGGGGTCCCTGGTGATGGGCGGCATAGCGGCGCTGGCCTGGCTCTTTACCGGGAATGTGACAACCACCGTTATCCTGGCTCTGGCCGGTATCTTTGGCTCTGTGATGATGACGACCAAAGACCAGAGCAATTTGTCCGTGGTGGATCAGGTGCAGAACTTGGTCCGATTTTTGCGCGGGCAGAAAATTTACCCGTATCGCTACGGGGATGAATGGGGGCTTGAGTGATGTACGCAACCATTCCAGTCTACTACCCCTCGCTGGAGGAAGCCGCCCGAAGGGATGAAGCGGCTCTCTGGTGTGACAGCTACAACATCAATATGTCCTGCCGCAACTTCATTCAGGATAAGGCCATGACTGCCTTTAATACCCGTGAACTGGATGCCTTTATCGAAGAATTGGTGCGCTGTTATGGAATAGAACGGGCGATGTATGTGCTGTCCCGCACCATCCAGTTTTCCGACTGGGACGCACGGTTCGATCAGGCCGTGCTTGACCGGGCAGGCAAAACGGACTTCCCCGACACAAAAGAGCCGAGGGAAGCGCATCAGGTTGACCCGACCACCCGATATGTCACGGAGGTTGATCCGTGCGTTGTAAACGCCGTCTTTGTGAAGCTGATGGAGCTTGAGGACGAACAGGAAAAAACTGATTACATGGATGAGATCGAGCAGAATGGGCTTGACGAGGATATGACGGCAGAACTGTGAGGCTGCCGATGGAGCAGATGACATTTCTGGATTTCTTCGCAGGCATCGGCGGTTTCCGCAAGGGCTTTGAACTATGCGGAATGCGCTGTGTGGGGCATTGTGAGATTGATAAGTATGCCGACCGCAGTTACAGAGCCATTCACGATGTAAAGGAGGATGAATGGTATGCAGCCGACATCACAAAAGTTGCCCCCGCAGATCTCCCCAGAGCAGACCTGTGGGCAGCAGGATTTCCGTGTCAGGATATTTCGGTCGCTGGCCGCCAGCGAGGGCTTGACGGAGCAAGAAGTGGACTCTTTTTTACACTTGCTGGGCTTATCAAAGGCCAAAGTCCTGAAAATCGACCCACATGGATTGTCCTTGAAAATGTTAAGAATCTCTTATCCATTCATGGAGGATGGGACTTTGCGACCGTTCTCGATACGCTGGCCTCACTCGGCTATCATATCGAATACGGACTGCTCAATACAAAATATTTCGGCCCCCCTCAAAATCGAGAGCGAGTGTTCATTGTCGCTTGCCGACATCCTGGAGCCGGACGCAGACCCCAAATATTTCCTGTCCCCGCAGGCAGTGGCAAAACTCTTATCCAACTCATAGGCGGTATGCAGGGGCAGCGCGTTTACGACCCGGCAGGCATCAGCGTAACAATGGCTGCACAGTCTGGTGGCTGGGGAGGAAAGACCGGTCTGTATTTCGTTGACCTTTGCAATGGTAATCCCAAGCTGACCGATCACGCCCGCTGCATCAAGGCCAAGTATAACAGCGGCATTACCAACCGTGGCGGGGACAATTCCGGTGTTCTGGTTTCCCCCGCAGGGATGGACAAGGATGCGGTTCTGTCCTTTGTGGACATTTGCACCGGGAAGGCGAAACTCACCAGAGAAGCCCGTTGCATCCTCTCCGCCTATAACCGCACCATCAGTAATTGGGGCGGCAGTTCCGGGGTGTTCTATGGTTGCCGTGCTGTCGTGACCCCAGATCGGGAAGAAAAACGGCAAAACGGACGGAGAATCAAGAACTGCGGGGAGCCGTCTTTCACCGTTACGGCGCAGGATCGGCATGGAGTGCTATTTCAAGACTGCGATGAGTGTCCCTACGGGATGCAGATTCGAGAAGCGACAAAGAAAGATTAACTATTAAAAGTCAAGCCCCAAAATGAATGGTGGTGGTGAAAAAGGATAGCTCAAAAAAGGTATAGCAAAGCTAAGGTCTTGTCAGGCCTCTGCTGGCTATTTAAGTA